>JBMFPI010000019.1:15897-19235 GCA_049969195.1 Armatimonadota bacterium | reverse complement strand
CGAAAACCACGCGGCGGTCGCACAGGCAGGCACAAGCGACCCGGTCGAACCCTGTCCCGACGAAGCATCGGAAGAGGTCGTTGAATGACACCTGTCCCCGGCCGGCGCAAGACGCCGATCAGGACCTGTGTCTCGTGCAGAACTTCTTCGGACAAGAAGAGCCTGATGAGGATCGTTCGAACGTCCGAAGGTGATGTGAGGATAGACCCGACCGGCAAGGTCGCAGGAAGAGGAGCCTACCTGTGCGGCGCGAAGGAATGTTTCGTTCGCGCGCTTAAAGGAAACAAATTAGGAAGAGCGCTCAGGTGCGAGATTCCCGAGAGCCTAAAGGGCGAGTTGGAGAGTTTCGCGGAGAAGAATGCGATGACAACGGGGAATTCGGATTATGAAAGCTGAATAACAACGCCGACCGTCCGCTCCACCGTTAGTCGTCCGCAGTTTACTCCCCCCGACGCCTCCGCCGGCGCGCCTTCCCAGCTTTCGCCGATACTGTGTTCGAAATAATAATATTGGGGCGTCTCGATCCTGTGCCTGGTGATTCTTCGCTTCGCCCGGGACGAGCGGTCATCCGGCGTCAAAGGTTAGCCGGAATAGTGGCCATTAGTGCCGGGTGGGTCCGTTCAGCCTGCGGCGCGTCCGGGACCGTGTGTTGAGCAGGCTGTTGCGATAGGCGCGTTTTCGGCGATTCTCGCGTATGGTTGAGGATAGTCGAATCGCGGAAGATGCCGGACTTGCGTTCTATCGCAACAACCTCTGTCTTGAAAGAGAGGGTTTGGCAATATGGGCGTTAAGGTGTATGAGCTGGCAAAGGATCTGGGGATCACCAACAGCGATCTGCTTGCCGTGCTAAGGGAGCTCGGTGTGCCGGCGGCGGGCGGCTCTGCTGAGCTGGAGCCGGCCACGGCCGACACCGTCCGAGAGATGATCACCCAGGACCGCGGAATCATTCGCCAGGCGAAGACTATCACGATACCTCAGGTCCTGTCCGTCAGAGAGCTTGCCGAGACCATGGGGATGCAGCCGGCCGACGTGCAAAAAAGGCTCGTCGAGATGGGCATCCTTGCCAGCGTAAACCAGCAGATCGGTGCTGACGTGGCGACCAAAGTCGCCGAAAAATGGGGCTACTCGGTGAAAATCAGCACCACCCACCCGGTCAGAGACCACAAGCCGACTCGACTTGCACCACAACCCAAGACCAAACACGCGGGTAAGCTGATGCCTCGGCCTCCGGTCATTACTGTGATGGGGCACGTGGATCACGGCAAGACCACGCTGTTGGATGCGATTCGTCGGACCAACGTTACCGAGCAGGAATTCGGCGGAATCACCCAGCACATTGGCGCCTACCAGGTTGAGTGGAAGGGCAGGAAGATCACCTTCCTCGATACCCCGGGCCACGAGGCGTTTACGGCGATGCGCGCGAGAGGCGCCAGCGTGACCGATATCGCCGTGCTGGTTGTTGCCGCCGATGACGCCGTGATGCCTCAGACAGTGGAAGCCATCGACCATGCCCGAGCGGCCGACGTGCCCATTATCGTCGCGATCAACAAGATAGACAAGCCCGAGGCTAATGTCGAAAGGACGATGCAGCAGCTCGCCGAACACGGTCTGACCCCGGAGGAGTGGGGCGGCGATACCATTATGGTCAAGGTGTCCGCCAAACAGGGCGAGGGTATTGACGAGCTTCTTGAGATGATCTTGCTGGTTGCCGACATGCTCGATCTGCAGGCAGAGGTTTCAACAAGCAAGGTTGTCGGCACCGTGATAGAGGCTCAGGTCGATCGGGGACGTGGTCCCGTAGCGACTGTGCTGGTCCACCGGGGGACGCTCAAGGTCGGTGCCGCGGTGGTTGCGGGCGAGGCGTATGGCAAGGTCAAGGCGATGTTCGACGACAAGGGCGAGCGGCTTACGAAGGCCGGTCCAGGCACACCGGTCGAGGTATTGGGCCTGAGTGCCGCGCCGCAGGCCGGGGACAGGATCGAGTCGGTGAAAGACGAGCGTGAGGCCCGTGCGATCGCCGAGAAGCGCGCGCAGGAGCGCCGCCAGGAGCGCATTGCCGCTTCCACGAAGATCACGCTCGAAGACCTCTATCGCCAGATCAAAGACGGTTCCGTCAAGAAGCTGCCGATAGTGCTCAAGGCCGACGTCCAGGGCTCAGAGGAAGCCGTCAGACAGTCTCTCACCAGGATCGAACACGAAGAAGTCGAGGTAAACATAATCCACTCGAGCGTGGGCAACATCACCGAGTCGGATATACTGCTCGCGTCTGCGTCCAATGCTATCGTGATCGGTTTCAATGTAAAGGTCGATCCGCGCGCGGCCGAAATGGCCGAGAGCGAGCACGTCGAGATCAGAACGTATAACGTCATCTATGAGCTTACGAGGGACGTTCGCGCGGCGATGGCCGGACTGCTCGAGCCGGTTTACGAGGACGTCAAACTCGGCGAGGCCGAGGTTAGGGCGATATTTAAAGTGCCGAACGTAGGTATTGTTGCCGGGTGCTACGTTACCGAGGGACGCGTCGTCAGAAACGAGTTCATCAGAGTCCGGCGCAACGACAAGGTTATCTACGAGGGCAAGCTCGACTCGTTGAGGCATCTCAAAGAGGAGGTCCGAGAGATGGCTCAGGGCTTCGAGTGCGGGATATTCTCACAGGGATTCCAGGATTTCCAGGTCGGCGACATTATCGAGGCCTACACGAAGAAACAGGTGGCAAGGGCCGTCTAGTGGATAAGGCCGAAGTCTCAGGGGACGTTGCGATCAAACACAAGACCAGCGTTCTCGGGGATCGGACCATCCTTAGCTAAGCGGGACAATCGCCGAGAACGCGCCTATTGCAAGAGCCGCTTTCTCGGGAACGTTGTCCTGATCGCAGCAAGACAGCCTGCCGTCACGATGAGATTTCTGGCTTGGCTCAGAATGTCTGCGGGCGAGGAAATGAACTCTGCTCTCAAGTCGGCCGTCTGATATCTGTCGTTCAACGTCAAATAGCTATGACCGTCGGCATTCTGACGATTGTTCTCTTTATCCCGGGCAGCGACTCGCTCAAGGAGAAGCGCCAGGTGGTGAAGAGCATACTCGACACGGCACGCAGCCGCTTCAATGTGTCGGCGGCTGAGATCGACCATCTCGACTCGCATCGCCGCGCCGGCATAGCCTTCGCCTGCGTGAGCAACGACGGCAGAGTCGCGGACAGCCTCCTTGGCAGGATTCGAAGCTTCGTGGAGTCGAACCCGCTCTGCGAAATAACCGAGGCCCAGACGGAGTTTGTTTAGAGATGACCACACGGCAGGAAAAACTACAAGAACTGCTGCGTGAAGAAATGAGCGACATACTGC
>JBMFPI010000019.1:11650-15887 GCA_049969195.1 Armatimonadota bacterium | reverse complement strand
CTGCGGCGCGAGTTCAAGGATCCCCGACTCGGCTTCATAACAGTGACCGGGACGGAGATCACCGCTGATCTGCGCCACGCCAAAGTCTTCATAAGCATAATGGGCACGGAGGAAGAGAAAGCTCGGAACATGGCCGTGCTTAAACACGCGGAGCACTTCGCACGGCAGGCACTCGGCCGGCGGGTCAAGATGAAGATACTGCCGGAGATAGATTTCAGGCTGGATACTTCTGTCGATCACGGCGTGCGCGTTCTTGAGCTTCTCGAACAGGTCAAGCGTGACGAACAGGACAGACCAGCTTAGGAGCGCCTGGGCCCGGCTGACGGACGCCCGGTCGTTTGTTCTTGCCTGCCACGAGCGACCGGACGGCGACACTTTGGGGAGCGCTCTAGCGGTTGGCGGGGTCCTTCGGCGCCTAGGCAAAGACGTTACGGTGGTCTGCGAAGACGGCGTGCCGGATAACTACAGGTTTATTCCCGACTCCGAAACCGTGTTGACCTCCACGGCCCGGCGCGACTTCGACGTCGGGATGCTTGTCGACTGCGAGGGTCTGAACCGCGCAGGAAGCGCCGCGGAAGCGGTGGCGGCCGCCCGGGTGACCGCGTGCATCGATCATCACGTCCCAAACGGAGGCTTCGGCGAGATCAGGGTCATCGATACGGAGGCCAGTTCCACCGCGGAGCTTGTCTTCGAGCTTCTTGAGGCCAACGAGGTCGAGCTCGACCGGAACCTGGCAACTCAGCTTATGGCAGGACTCGTCGCAGACACTGGCGCGTTCAGGTTCGCTAATGCAACCCCCCGAACGTTCGAGGTCGCGGCTCGACTTACACGAGCCGGGGCGAAGCCTTCTGAAATTGCGCGTGAGGTCTACGAGAGCCGGTCTCTCCGCTCGATGAAGCTCTTGGGCAGGGCGCTGGCCTCCCTCAAGATTCACGAGACGGGCCGTGTGGTCTGGGCTGAAGTTACCAGAAAGGACCTGGACGAATTAGGGGCCGCGGACGCGGATACGGAAGGCATCGTGAACTTGGTTCGGTGGGTAAAGGGGCCTGATGTCGCCGTGCTGTTCCGCGAGGTCAAACCGGGCTCCGTGAGAGTCAGCCTGAGATCGGATTCGAACGTAGACGTTGACCGAGTGGCGCGGACCTTCGGCGGAGGCGGCCACCGCGCCGCGGCCGGCTGCACGATTGAGGCGCCTCTGGATGACGCGCGCAAAATGCTGATAAACGAGGTTCTCAGGTGGACGGGGTCCTGAACCTTAAAAAGCCCCCCGGGCCGACCTCGCACGACTTGGTAGACGAGGTCAGACGGGTATTCGGCGTGAAGCGAGTCGGCCACGCTGGCACACTCGATCCTATGGCGTCCGGGGTGCTCGTTGTGTGTCTGGGCAGGGCGACGCGTATCGTCGAGTATCTGATGGGTTTGGCCAAGGAATACCGCGCGCGGATGATCCTCGGGGTATCCACTGATACGCAGGATTCGACCGGTGCCGTCGTTGCCGAATGCGATGCTTCCGGGGTCACGCGCGAGTTAGTCGAGAAAACCGCGGCACAGTTCGTCGGCGAGATCGAGCAGGTCCCACCTATGATCAGCGCCGTCAAGCACAACGGGGAACGGCTCTACAAACTCGCTCGGCAGGGCAAGTCTGTCGAGCGTGCTCCGCGCAAAGTGACGGTATACTCGATTGATGTGGTTGGGTTCTCTGAGGAAGCCGGGCGCAAGTGCGTGGAAATCGTCGTCCGTTGCTCGAGCGGCACGTATATACGCACCCTGTGCGCCGACATCGGCAGGGATCTTGGCTGCGGAGCGCATATGTCGGCGCTGGAACGCACGCAGGTAGGGCAGTTCCGCATTGAGGATTCGGTGACAGTCGAAGACCTGCAGGAGGCTGCGGAAAACGGCCGCCTCGACTTGCTCGTCATCAGCATGGCCGATGCCCTGTCGGAGCTGCCTTGTGTCACTATTGGCGTGGAAGATGTAACACGCGCGGCAAACGGTATGGCCGTGCCGTGCTTCGGAGGCGACTCGACCGTCGGCCCGGTGCGCATAGTTTCTCAGGACGGCCGCCTGGTTGGCTGCGGGGAGGTGTCTCGCGACCGGTTCGGCTCTACGGTTAAGCCTCGAAAGGTGCTGATCGCGAGTCCCGAGGCTGTTTTATGAGCGTCGTCGTGGGGATCGATAACATCTCGGCGGATTTCAAGCGGGCGGCGGTTGCGGTCGGGGTGTTCGACGGAGTGCACTGGGGCCATCGCGCGATCTTCCAAAGGCTCCTGGAAGCGGCTCGCGAGGGCGGGACCGTGCCCGTAGCTCTCACCTTTGACAGACATCCCGCGGAGCTCCTTGTGCCCGAGAATGCGCCGCTGTATATTACCACGCTCGAGCAGCGCATCGAGCTCATTCAAGGCCTGGGCGTCGAACGAATCCTTGTCGCCGAGTTTGATCGCGCGCTGGCAAGGCTTACGCGGGAGGAGTTTCTGAGCGGGGTGATTTGCGAGAAACTGCAGGCGCGCCAGGTGGTCGTGGGGGCCAACTTCCGCTTCGGACGGGATCGGGAAGGCGACATCCGGTATCTCGCGTCGGCCGGGCCTTCTATGGGTTTTGACGTGAGTGTGGTTTCCTCCGTGATTATAGACGGCGCTCCGGTGAGTAGCACCCGAATACGGACTCTGATCGCGGCCGGAGAAATCGAAAATGCCTCCAGGCTCCTTGGCAGGTTCTTTACTCTGCGAGGTACCGTGGTGCCCGGAGATCGAGTCGGGCGCACGCTCGGTTTCCCGACCGCCAACATTCGCACAGTCCCGCGGCAGCTTGTGCCCGCGAGCGGGGTATATGCGGTCGACGTGCCTGTCTCGGGATCGGCCTACAGCGGCCTTTGCTACATCGGCACACGGCCAACCTTCGGTGGCCGCAAGCAGTCGATCGAGGTCCATCTGATGGGCTACCGGGGCGACCTTTACGGCGCGACCCTCGACGTGATTTTCAGACGCCGCCTTCGGGACGACATGGTTTTCGAATCCCCCGAAAAGCTAGCCGAGCAGATACAGCGGGACGTAGAACGGGCCGGCGAGCGATAGAAAGCCTCTCCCGGCTTGAGGAGAAACGAGGTCGTTGCGGTAGCAGGAGAACGCGTTTTATCCTGCGGGAACGACTGGGGTAACCAACCTGGCAAGCCTGCACAGCGATGAGTTCCCGCAGCAGACAGAAGGAGCTTATCACCCTCACCCCGATCCTCTCCTGTAAAGGGAGAGGGGGATACATACCCAGGCCGTTTTGGACACTCCGGTCTACACGCTCCAGAAGGAATGACCGGGATCCGCGGCCATTTGACAGCGCATCCGTCTGTGTGCTACACTAACGTCAGTCGAAATGCAAAAGCCTGTAGGCGTAGGGCGTTGCGCGGGGCTTTTGCATTTTGGTTTGGGAGGTGCGATCAGTTGGCACTGGTCAAAGAGAAGAAATCCGAGATCGTTGGGGAGTTCAGGCAACACGAGAAAGACACCGGCTCCCCTGAGGTTCAGATAGCACTTCTGACCGCGCGCATCAACCAGCTCACCGAGCATCTGAAGGAGCACAAGAAAGACCACCACTCCCGCCGGGGGCTCCTGATGATGGTGGGCCAGAGGCGTCGGCTCCTGAACTATCTGAGCACCAAAGACATCGCCCGATACCGCGATGTGGTGGCCAGACTAGGCCTGAGGCGATAGGAGAAAATAGACAGATAATGACGACCCATAGCGTGGAGATCGAGCTTGACGGCAGGACTCTTGTCCTCGAGACGGGACGTGTTGCCGGTCAGGCAAATGGGGCTGTACTGGCTAGGTGCGGGGACACCGTGGTGATTGCCACGGCCTGCATGAGCGTTGCGCCCCGGGAAGGTATGAACTTCTTCCCTCTCATCTGTGACTATGAAGAAAGAAAATACGCCGTGGGAAAGATCCCCGGCGGTTTTGTCAAGAGAGGCGGCCGTCCGTCCGAGAAGGCCGTGCTTACCTCCAGATTGATAGATAGGCCCATCAGGCCGCTTTTCCCCGAGGGCATGCGAAACGACGTTCAGATCATCGCGATGCCTCTTTCTATGGAACCCACCGTGCCCGCAGACATGATCGCGATTGTAGCTTCGTCGGCGGCGCTTGCCATCTCCGATATCCCGTGGAACGGTCCCATCGGCGCCGTGCGCGTAGGTCGAGTCGATGGTCGGTTCATCGTGAATCCTTCGCTGGAAGAAATCAAGGAATCCGAC
>JBMFPI010000019.1:0-11640 GCA_049969195.1 Armatimonadota bacterium | reverse complement strand
CGAACTCATCGTAGCGGGCATGGACGGCAGGACCATGGAAATCGAGCTCGAAGCGGACGAGGCCTCGGAAGACGATCTGATGGCCGCAATGGATGTTGCCCACGCCGCTATCGACAGGCAGGTCGAGGGCATCAGGAAGCTTGTTGAGCTTGCCGGAAAGCCGAAGACCGAGGTCCCGCTGTTCCTGCCGGATCCGGAGTTCGTCGATCAGCTAGACTGCAGAATACAGGACAGGATCGAGGACGCGATTCGCAATCCCGGCACGCAGGGCGGCAAGTCGAGCTCGGTCTACCTTTTGAAAGCCGATCTGGCGGCCTCGCTCGCGGAAGAGTACCCCGAGCGCCAATCCGAGATCGAAGAAGTCCTTGAGAAGCTGTTCAAACGGCACGTCCGTCGAATGATACTGGGTGAGGGAGCCAGACCGGACGGACGTGCGCAGGACCAGATACGCCCCGTGTCTTGCGAGGTTGGGTTGCTCCCGCGAGTGCACGGTTCGAGCCTGTTTATGAGAGGTCAGACGCAGGTCCTGACTACGCTGACACTTGGCTCGCTGGACGACGCGCAGATCGTGGATACGCTTGACGAGGACGGCGAAAAGCGCTTTATGCACTTCTATAACTACCCGCCTTACTCAAACGGCGAGGTAGCCCCGCTCAGGGCGGCAGGTAGGCGTGAGGTCGGTCACGGCGCTCTGGCGGAGAAGGCGCTCAGACCGATGATTCCCCAGCAGGAGGACTTTCCATACACCCTGCTGCTGATGTCGGAAGTTCTCGAATCTGCCGGATCGACCTCAATGGCCGCAACCTGCGGGTGCACGCTTGCGCTGATGGACGCGGGCGTTAAGATCAAAGCACCTGTCGCCGGTATATCCATCGGCATGGTATCCGATGAAAACAAAAAGGTCCTGCTCACTGACATTGCCGACTGGGAGGATTTCTACGGCGACATGGACTTCAAGGTCGCCGGCACCAGCCGGGGTGTAACCGCCATCCAGGTGGATACCAAGACGGACGGGCTGGACCGCGACGTCATTCGAGGCGCGCTCGAGAAGGCTCGCGACTCGCGGCTGAAGATTCTCGACGTGATGCGCCAGACGATACCGGAGCCGCGCGAGTCCCTGAGCCCATATGCGCCGAGAGTGTTTGTGGTCGAAATCCACCCCGACAAGATCGGCGACGTAATCGGCCCGGGCGGAAAGATTATCAAGAAGATCGAGGCAGAGACCGGCGCCAGGCTGGACATCGAGCAGGACGGCCACGTGTATATCACGTCGGTCGATGCCGCCGGCGGGGAACGGGCCAAGAAGATAGTCGAAGACATCACCAGAGAGGTTCGCGTGGGCGAAGTTTATACCGGCCGCGTGACGCGAATAGAGCCGTTCGGCGCGTTCGTCGAAATACTACCCGGCCGCGACGGCCTTGTCCACATCTCGCAGCTCGCCAGGGAACGTGTCAACAAGACCGAGGATGTCTGCCACGTGGGCGAGGAGATTCTGGTTAAGGTCATCGAGATCGGTGACGACGGCAAGATAAGGCTCAGCCGCCGCGGGCTTATCGAGGGCGATGAGGACTACACCCCCGGGACAGAACCGTCCAGGCGAAACTCAGGCGACAGAGACCGCCAAGGAGGCGGGCGGCCTTCGCACGGCCCGGATCGGGGAAGTCGCCCGCGGGAAAAAGATCGCGGCGCACGCCGGTTCGACGATGAAGCCGCCCCTAGGTTCAAGTTCCGCCCGAAGAAATAGCGCACGTTCACCTCAGTCTGAGCGACCGACCGGGGATAGTGCAGTTCCGCGGGAATCGTATCAGGCTGAACTTGTTTCAGCATGCAGGCGCCGAAGTGATGAATCCTGAATCGAGTTCAGGTTGGCAGGGTTCTGGGCATTTGCGCCTGCAAGACTGAACCGACACGCCTGCCACACCGCAGTTGAGCTCGGCGAAAGCTAGCCGATACCCGCGTGCTTCAGGGTAGGACGTCGGAGAATCAGCCCGGAGTTCTGTCGGTGCGCTGGGGGCGATGTTGGGCTGGTTACACGTATGGCAGCAAGTTCGTCAATCAGCAAGACGGTACTGGCAAATGGCATTCGTGTGCTGAGCGAGTGCGTCCCTTATGTGGACTCGGTCTCGGTCGGCATCTGGGCCAGGGCCGGTGCTCGCGACGAGGCCAGGAACCAACTGGGGATAAGCCACTTTGTCGAGCATATGCTCTTCAAGGGAACTGCCAAACGCACCGCCAGACAGATCGCCGACGAGATGGACAGCCTGGGCGGTCACCTGAACGCCTTTACCGATAAAGAGTTCACGTGCTACTACGCTAGGGTGCTTAGCGAGCACCGGTTTCGAGCTCTGGAGATACTCTCGGACATGGTGCTCAATTCGCTCTTTGAGCCGGCAGAGATAGATCGCGAGAAGAATGTGGTCATCGAGGAGATCAAACGCCACCGCGATACGCCGGAAGAGAGCGTCCACGACGTGCTCGCGCAGACGCTGTGGAAGCGGCACCGACTGGGCAATCCCGTGATCGGGTCCGCCGCCGTTGTGAACAAGCTGAGTCGGGAGGACCTGGTCGAATATGTGGACCGGTTCTATCGGCCGGATGCGCTCGTCATCTCAGTGGCTGGAAACGTGGACCACAAGGAACTGGTGGATGTAGTCGCAAACACGTTCGGACACCTGACCGGTCGGAGGCCGGAGCGACCCCGCACTCCTGCCGTCCCCTGCGCCGAGGAGAAATACATCGACAAGGCGACGGAACAAGTACACTTTTGCATGGGAACCACCGGCTATGCACAGGACCGTCAGGAAAAATACGCCCTCGCCGCGATAGACGCTATCCTGGGAGGCGGAATGAGCTCGCGTTTGTTCCAGGAGATACGCGAGAACAGAGGCCTGGCATACGCGATCGGATCGTATTCAGCCGCCTATCAGGAAGCGGGGCTGTTCGCGGTCTACGGCGGGACCAGTATGCAGAACGTCGGCACCGTGTTGGACATTATCCGCACCGAGTGCGAGAGCGTGGGAAAAAACAGTGTGACCGAGGAAGAACTGGAACGCGCGAAGAATCAGCTTCGCGGCGCGCTCGTTCTTGGTCAGGAGAGTATGTCAAACCGCATGAGCCGGTTAGCCAAGAGCGAGCTATACTTTGGCAGGATTGTGCGCCTCGAAGAGGTAATATCCTCGATAACCGCAGTGACGCGTGATATGGTAGCGGCCGTAGCTTCGGAGCTTTTCCTGGATTCAGGATTTGCACTTGCCGCGATCGGGCCGTTCGGGAAGCGCGCGTCCGTCGCCCGGCAAGCTAGTTAGATGCTATTGCAACAAGACGCAGACTCGGCATCTTCGGCGGTTCGGCGCTCCTCGGCAAAGCGGAAAAACTGCCGAGAACGTGGCTATTGCAGCAGCGTGCGCTAAAGACAATCTGGGACAGGGTGCCGGCAGTCAATCGGATGTTTGAGGTTGCCTGCATCAGGTGGTGGTGGAGATGGCGGATAGGATCAAGGTTGCGGTCCTAGGCGCGTGCGGGAAAATGGGACGCGAGGTCGTCCGGGCTGTTGCCGGCGCGAGCGATATGGTGCTGGTCGGTGCCTGCGACGTTGTTTCGGTGGGCGAGCCGCTCCAGGAAGCACCCGAAGTTGTGATTCGGAGCGATTTCGCCAATATGCTGGTGGAGTCGAAGCCGGATGTCGTCGTGGACTTTGCGAAGCCGTTCGTTCTTGAGTATACACGGCTTGCCCTGGAGAACGGCGTGGTTCCCATCATAGGCACGACGGGTCAGACCGCCGAAGAACTCGCAGAGATCGGGGCACTTACCCGGCAAACCGGCACACCGGCGATGGTGATCCCCAATTTTGCCGTGGGGGCCGTCTTGATGATGAAATTCGCGGCGCTAGCGGCCGCGTTCATGCCTGATGTGGAGATTGTTGAGTTACATCACGACAGAAAGGCCGACGCGCCGTCCGGCACGTCCATAAAGACCGCGGAAATGATCGAAGCGGCCAGGAAAGCAGCGGAGGTTCAGGCCGCTGTCCCTGCCGGTTCGCCGGACGATCGCGCGCGGGGCGACGAAAAACACGGCGTGCGCATTCATAGTGTTCGACTTCCCGGGCTTGTCGCACACCAGGAAGTCATCTTTGGAGGGCCCGGTCAGGTTCTCACTATCAGGCACGATAGCATGGACCGGACCAGTTTTATGCCGGGAGTTTTGCTCGCCATACGGCGGGCATTAAACGCACAGGGGCTGACCTACGGGTTGGACAAGGTGCTTTGGGAGTAGCGGACTATGTCGAAGTTCAGAGTTGCAGTCGTCGGTGCTGGTGCCGTCGGCGAAGAAATGGTCAGGGTTTTACGCCAGCGCGACTTTCCGATAAGCGAGCTTGTAGTGCTTGCCCGGTCGTCGCGGAAGCAGGAGATCGACGGCGTCGAGGTCGACGTCAAGGAGACTACCGTCGATGCGTTCGACAATATTGACATCGCGTTCTTTGCCGGGACCGAGGGGGCAAAGGGCGCGAGCCAGTTGTACGGTTGGGAGGCAGTCGCCAGGGGTGCTTTCGTCGTGGATAACGGCGACGATTTCCGGATGGACGACCGCGTGCCTCTAGTTGTTCCGGAGGTGAACCCGGACGCCATCGAAAGCCGGCACAGATTCATCTCGAATCCCAACTGCAGCACGATCCAGATGGTGCACGCTCTCGCGCCGTTGCACAAACTCGCGGGCCTGAAGCGGATCGTTGTGAGCACGTATCAGTCGGTTTCCGGTACGGGCAGCGCCGCGATCAAAGAGCTTCAGCAGCAGATCGAAGACTACGTTGCCGGCAAGGAGCTCAAGTGCGAGCAGTATCCCTACCAGATATTCGCGAACTTGATCCCGCAGATATCGAGCCTCAAGAGCGAGTTCGAGGGCTACTACGGTGAAGAGATCAAGATGATCAAGGAAACGCGGAAGATATTCGGCATCCCCGATCTGGCAGTCTCCGCGACCTGCGTCCGCGTGCCGGTCTTCCGTGCTCATTCCGAAGCGATTAACGTGGAGTTCCACAAGCCGATAAGCGTGGACGAGGCCCGGGCGGCGCTGGCCGCCTGGCCGGGCATCGAGGTCATCGACGACCCCGCCGCGAGCAAGTACCCGATGCCGCTCTTCGCCGCAGGCACTGACCCAACGTACGTGGGCCGGATCAGGCGAGACTCCTGCAATCCGAACACGTTGGACATGTGGGTTGTCTCGGACAACATCCGAAAAGGCGCCGCGCTGAACGCTGTCCAGATAGCCGAGCTGGCAATTGAACGAGGCTTTGTAAAGCCGAAGTAAGCCGATGCCGCAGCGAAAGAAAGGCCAAAGCACACTCCGGGTGATCCCGCTCGGCGGAGTACTCGAGATCGGCAAGAACATGATCGCCTACGCCCTCGAGAGCGGTATCCTGGTTGTGGACGCCGGCCTGATGTTTCCCGAAGAGGAGATGCTCGGGGTCGACATCGTCATACCCGACATCACGTTCCTGGAAGAAAACGCGGACAAGATCCTGGGCATCATCCTCACACACGGGCACGAGGACCACATCGGCGCGCTGCCGTACGTGCTCAGACGCATAGACGTCCCGATCTACGGCACGCGTCTCACCCTCGGCTTCGTCGCGAACAAACTGTACGAGCACGGCCTGCTTGAGATGGCCCGGCTGTATGAGATCGACGCCGGAAGCGCGTTGAACCTGGGTGATTTCGCCGTAGAATGCATCCGCGTCTCGCACTCGATCCCCGCGGCCGTTGGGCTGATCATCCGCACGCCGGCGGGTGTCGTCGTCCAGTCGAGCGACTTCAAGTTCGACCAGACCCCCATCAACGGCAATTTGACCGATGCTGCGCGGCTCGCGCGCGTCGGCGACGAAGGCGTCCTGCTGTTGCTCTGCGATGTCACCAACGTCGAAAAAAGCGGGTTCACGCGGAGCGAGAGCCTGGTCGGGGAAACCCTGGAGAAGGTCTTCGCAGAGGCGACTGGAAGAATTATCATCGCCGCGTTTGCCTCCAACATCCATCGTATTCAGCAGGTCTACAACATTGCCGCGCGACACGGCAGACGCGTCGCCGTGATAGGACGCAGTATGGCCGAGAACAGCCGAATCGCCGAGGAACTCGGCTACCTCACCGTTCCTGAATGCACGCGCCTCGGCCCGGAAGAGCTGAACACGGCCGATCCTTCCAAGACGGTTATTATCACGACAGGCAGCCAGGGCGAGCCTTTGTCCGCGCTCTCGCGGATGGCGCTGGACGAGCATAAGAAGATATCTATCAACCGCGGTGACACGGTCATAATCAGCGCGACGCCGATCCCGGGCAACGAGGACCTGGTCCTGCGAACCATCAATCGGCTTTACAAGCAGGGCGCAGAGGTCCTATACGAGCCTTTCGCGCCGGTACACGCGTCAGGCCACGGCAACCAGGAAGACATCAAACTTATGCTCAGCCTCACGAAGCCGCGGTACATTGTGCCGGTCCACGGCGAGCAGAGGCACGTGTCGAAGTTTCAGGCGTTGGCGGGGTCGATGGGGTACGCCGAGGATAGGATTTTCGCCCTGAGTCCCGGCGACGTGCTGGAAACTGACGGGGAGTCGGCCGCGGTGGTCGACAAGGTGCGCGCCGGGAGCGTGATGGTCGACGGTCTGGGTGTGGGGGATGTCGAAGACGTGGTTCTCAGGGACCGCTGGCATCTGGCGCAGGACGGGGTGGTGATCGCGGTCGTAGGCGTGGAAAAGAGCACACGGAGCGTGGTCACAGGCCCGGACATTTTCTCTCGCGGGTTCGTGGGTGAGGACCAGGCGGAGGGCCTGCTCGACGAAGCGAGGAACGTTATCAATGCAAAGCTTGAGGAGTTTAAGGACGCGGGCTCGCTCGAGGAGTTTGATGAGATCAAAGCTGCTTGCCGCAAGGCGCTTGCGAAGCTCATATACGAGCGAATCCACCGCCGTCCTGTAATTGTGCCGATAGTCATGGAGGTCTGATCCCGGCCCTATTCTCCGCCGCGGATCGCGCGGCTGCAAGGTTGTCGCGGTGAAACGTGCCTATTGCAATCGCGTGCTTCGGCATGCTTCAGGAGGCAGAATTGTCAGATGCATCCGGTCAGAGTGACGCCGTAACCGGTGCCGGCGGGTTCACCGGGCGGCACATAACCGCCCGACTCATCGCTGCCGGCAAACAGGTCATCAACCTCACGGGCCATCCTGAGCGCGCCGCAGGCCTCGGCGACGCGGTCCGATCCGTTCAGTTCGACTTCGGCTCGCCCGACAAGCTCGCCCGGGACCTCGAGGGGGTCACAACGCTTTTCAACACATACTGGATCCGCTTCGAGCGCGGGTCTATGACGTTCGACACGGCGGTCGCGAACTCGCGCGCGCTCATTCAGGCTGCGAAGCTTGCCGGGGTCAAAAGAATCGTGCACATCAGCATCACGAACCCGTCCCTGGACTCGCCTTTTGGATACTATCGAGGCAAGGCTGCAGTCGAGGCTGCGCTTAAGGAGTCGGGATTGAGCTATGCGATACTGAGGCCGGCTATGCTCTTCGGGGATGGCGGAGTCCTCATCAACAATCTCGCCTGGTTCTTGCGCAGACTGCCAGTGTTCGCGATACCGGGCTCGGGAAATTACTGGATGCAGCCGGTGTTCGTCGAGGATCTGGCCGATCTAGCGATTCAAATGGCGGAGCGTTCGGAGAATATCATTATCGACGCCGTCGGGCCTGAGGTCTTCACTTTCAATGAAATGGTCAAACTACTCGCACGCACTGTGGGCAGTCGAACGTGGGTTATGCATATCCCGCCGAGCATCGCTCTTCCTGCAACCGGCCTGCTGGGATTGCTGCTGCGCGATGTTGTTCTGACACGGGATGAGATAAGAGCCCTGTCCGCGAACCTGCTGATATCCTCCTCGCCCCCGACTTGTCCGACTCGCCTTACGGATTGGCTCGCCTCGCATGCCGAGTCGATCGGTCGAACATACATATCCGACCTGAGAAAGCACTACAGCTGACTTTTCACAACCGGCCCTTGCGTCCGAACCGCTGGCGCGTGCCACCCGCCAACACCGCCTGTCTCCGAGGTCTTACCGGTAGACCGCAGATCCCACGTTCTCAGCGATTCGACCCTCCGCGACTAAGCAGGTGAATCGCCAAAAACGTGCCTTTCGCGTTGAGGGAGAGTTCAGTTCCGCGTTAATCTCGTCATGCTGAACATCTTTCGGCATCCAGGTGCAGCAGGGTTCGATCCTAAGTCAAGCTCAGTATGACGGGGTCTCGGGCGCTTGCGCCTGCAAGACTGACTGATACTTGGCGAGCGCGGCCATTGACATATCGGGGCGCGCGGGGTAAAGTGGTACAAGAAGTTGTAGAGCCAGGGAGTGGTGGCGGATTGAAACTGCAGGAGTTCAGGAAACTTGTTAAGGCGGAGTTTGGGGAGAACCTCAAGCACGCTACCCCCGCGAATGTCCGCGAGTTCGTTGACCGTTTCGAGGAGGAGATCCTCCAGCGCAAACTGGCGAATCGAATCGTTCTCACCGAGTCCTGCACGTCTTACGAAGAGGTTATCAAGGACTTCTTCGCCAGAACGCTCGAACTGCCACCGGAAGAGGCGATGGCCGCGCTCTGGACTCTTGCGCTCGATCTTGCATTTGCGACAATCGAATCGCAGTACAGCGACCGGTTTGCCTCCCTTTTCCAGGATACCGAGTAAACTCCGAACAGCTCCACAGACCGCACCTTGTCTCGCACGAGGAATGCCTCCGACAATATCGAGGCCGTCGCGATAGAACACAAACCCGGCGTTTTCGGCAATTCCTGTGCCTCGGTAATGTGTGGGTTGAACTGCCTGGCACGTATGCGGTCAGCTCATTTCCCGCACCGCAATCGCCTGCTTTCAGAACCCGGTTTCGTTCGCTACGAAGGCAGCTTGGCCCCGGCGGTTCCTGAAGCATAGGAGACTCTCACTCCATTTATGGGAGAGGGTGGGGGGGTGAGATAGTCCAGGGCATGCTGCCCACAACCCGCTGCATATCACCCTCACCCCAACCCTCTCGCGTCAAGGGAGAGGTTGGCGTATAGCCAAACTGTTTTCACACGTTCCAGGAAGAGTGACCCTCGCGCTCTCCCGCGATTGACAGGTCCTTCGTGTTCGTGCTATTATCTGTGCGGCGTTATTGAGCGGGAGCGGTTGTCGGGGCGTATCGGTCAGTACCCCGGGGCCGCTCCTGTCGGGCTGGACGTTTCCGGCCATCCGGGTCAGGATTACGCAGAAGAGCTGTTCGCTACATCGCCCGACCGCTTGGAGCTTCCTACGGGCCGGGAAGAATCAGCGTATGGTAGGTTCCAATTACCAGTGGGTACGGATCGTAGCACAGGTCTGGTCCATACCGGTGCTGATTCTGGTGTCGACTCTGATCGGCCTGGCGGCGGGTGTATGGCTTGACGGCAAGCTCCGCACGGCGCCGTGGTTTGCCATTGTTCTGACTTTCCTTGGTCTGGCTGCGGGGCTTTATGAGTCGGTTAAGGTATTGATCCGGGCGAGCAGTGGTAGCAGGGATTGACGAAGGGTTCCTGGGCCGGGTATACCGCACCAGCGTCGTCGTGTGGGCCATCGGGACAGGGTTGTCTTGCGGCATTGCAGGGTTGCCTGCGGCCGCCGGGTGGACGTGTGGGTCGATCCTGTCGGTGGGCCTGCTCCGGGCGTTCGAGCTAATGGCGCGACAATACCTGGCGACTGGGGCCGACACCGGAAAACGCAGTTTTGGCAGATTCTCAGCGGTCAAACTGCCGATAATATTGCTGGTGCTGGTCGGGGTCGTACTCGTCGGGGGGAGGAAGCCGGAGGTCATTGCCGCGTTTTGCGCGGGAACTGTCCTGACGCAGGCCGTCATTGTGTCGAAGGCGCTAGGACTCTATATCATCGATCGCTAGGGAGAGCGTTCTTGGAGCACGGACACGGGCACGGCAACGGGCTTGAGCACGGAACGTGGCTGCACTGGCTTTACTACTACAAAATACTGCCGGAGTGGTTACCGGAGGTTGTGCCGGAGACCGTGCTGGTGGTGGCTTTTCTGTCGATTCTGGTCATAGCCGCCCGGCCTGGGCTCAGAACACGTAACCCCGGCAAACTGCAGACGTTCCTCGAGTTCTGCGTGACTTCGCTCGATTCATTCGTGCGCGGCATTGTCGGTGACGAAGCGAGAACACTGACGCCAATCATCGGAACGTTCTTCATCTTCATTCTTTGCCTGAACCTGCTCGGGTTGATCCCGGGACTTACGAGCCCGACGGCCAACATCAACACCCCCGCGTCGCTCGCTATATGCGCGTTCCTGATCGTTCAGTTTTACGGTATTCGCAAGCAGGGACTGGTTAACTACATCAAGCATTTTATGGGTGAGCCGCTGGCCCTCGCGCCGTTAATGTTCCCGATACACGTGATAGGAGAGCTTGCACGGCCGCTTTCGCTGACGATCAGGCTCTTCGGCAACATCTTCGGCGAGGATATGGTCATTGCCATACTCATACTGATCGTGACCAGCGTCCTAGGCAAGTTTCTGATGCCGGTGCAGTTTCCGATGCTCATATTCGCGATTTTCACCAGTTTCGTACAAGCGCTCGTCTTTTCGATGCTGGTGACGATCTACATAACCGTGGCGATATCGGGCCACGAGGAGCATCACTAGTGTCCGGTCGTACACTCGTTCGCAGGAGGTAGGAGTGCAATGTGGATTGTGGCGTTGATACTCGCCATAGGTTTCGGATTGCCCATCGCAGTAATCGCGGGAGCGGCTGCGCAGGGCAAAGCTGCCTCGGCGGCTCTCGAGGGCATCGCCCGACAGCCGGAGGCGGCAGGTAAGATTCAGATCGCAATGATCATCGGACTCGCGCTGATTGAGTCGCTGGTGATCTATGCGCTGTTGATCTCGCTGATTCTGCTCTTCCTCGGTGTTCCGAGCGCAAAGACGCTCATAAGTATCGTCGGCAAGTAAGACGGCCAGTCCGACCTAGGCAAAGGATCGGGACGCGGCTCAGGGCCGGCGCATGGAGTGCAGCGCGTGGATATTCTGAACATCGACCCAAGGGTCCTGATCGTCCAAATCGGCGGATTCGTTCTGCTCCTTGTCGTTTTCAAGGTCTTTCTGTTCAAGCCGATAGGCGCGATTCTCGAAACACGACAGAGCGAGATCGAGGGTCGTTACAAGGAGGCCGAGTCACAGCGGGAGGCGGCCGAGCAGCTCAGGGCCGAATACGAGAAGCATCTCGCGAGCATATATGAAGAGATGCGCGCAAAGATAACGGAGGCCGTGAAAGAGGGTCATGCTATGCGCGACGAGATAGTCGCCGACTCTCGCGCCAGGGCCGAAGAGATCCTCAGCAAGGCTTATGAGGAAATCCGGCGCGAAAAGGAAAAGGCGCTCGCGGAGCTCAAATCGACCGTCGCCAGCCTGGCAGTTGAGGCAGCCGGCAGGTTGATTCGCGAGAAGCTCGACGACGCCAGGCATCGGGAGCTGATAGCGGCGTTCATTGATGACAGCCCCATCTTTGCCGCTCTCTCCGTCAAGCCCATTATTGGTTGCAATATATCCATCAACTGCGAATGTCCCAACATTTGATCCACCGGCACCATTACTGCCATT
>JBMFPI010000018.1:0-19396 GCA_049969195.1 Armatimonadota bacterium | reverse complement strand
CTGCCGCTCGACCAAGTCGCGCCATCGTAGCTTCTGTCAAGGTGGGGGCGGTTTGACGCTTACCGTGCAAGAGCTCAAACCGGATATAGCGACCGCGCTTGGCTGGTGGTGTGAGCTACCGGACAAGTGGACGCCGGTGGGTTGGAAAGACCATCTTTTGCGGTTCAACGTGGAGTTCAACGGCGCTGTCGTCGCCATTCCGGACCTCAGCAAGCGCGCCGCAGACTGGAGAGGCCAGGGCGTCCAGCTTACTTTCTATCCGACGCGTGAGCCGGTTGTGCCCGATACGATCAGTCCGTGGCGCGACGACGGTTCGGTAGTCCAGGGCTGGAATGAGTGCGACGCGCCGGTTCTCTGGAGCGAGTGGGCGGTTGACGGCATCATATACAGGTCCGAGGTATTCGCGCACATTCCCGGCGGCGGAGATATAGTGACCGGGATTGAGCCCCTATTCGCGTGGATACGCCTGTCTGTGCACGATCGAATCGAAGAGCTGCCGCTAGAGGACGAGATCGGGTTTCTTATTCGCATCAATGCGCCGTGCATTAGCCACTCGATGAACACGCGCAACAACACCGAGTTCATCCGTGAGCTTGCGCGCTACCCCCGGGCGCTGACTCCAGAGAGCCGAGACTACGATCCTGCGATCGGCTGGCGTCTCAGGGAAGAGGACGGCAAGATACGGCTTGCGATTGCGCCCGGCGTGCAGTGCGAGGTTACCTGGCGGGCCGCAGTACCGGAGCGCCGCCGTCTGGCCTATTATCACGACAAGGATGCGCTTGGAGAACCGGAGCTTATCGATTCGCTGTTGTATATCCGCACGTCCTCCGCAAAGGGCAACCATATCGACCTCCTGCTGCCGATGCTACCTACTGAACGAGACATCTTTGACACCGAGCTCGCTCTGGGCTACGACGGCGCGCTAGCCCAGTCCAACCGCTACTGGTCGCGCAAGCCCGTCACGGCGGGCGATTTCGATACACCGGAGCATTACGTCAACAAGGCCATTCGGCAATCACTGAAGTTCGCCGAGATTATTGCGGAGCGCGACCCGGCCACAGGTCATTACTCGATGCTCACCGGCTCCTGGTCATACGCGGCTGTTTGGGCGACGCCCGTCTCGATGACTTCTGTGATGTTGCTGGACACGATGGGTTACCACGCGGCTGCCGAAAAGTACCTTGAGGTGTTCAGGGAGGAGCAGGGGTCCGTCGTCCCTCCCGGGCCGGCGTTTCAGGAAATGCGTGGTCGGAACGCCGGTGCAAAGACGGCCGGTTGTCCCGGCTACCTGGGGACACCGGCTGCGTTGTCCGCGATCAACTGGCTCTCGGACCACGGCGCCATCCTCTGGGCTGCCTGCGAACACGCATTGTTGTCGGGTGACGAGCGATTTGTCGATCGCTGGATGGGCGCGATCATCAGCGCCTGTGAGTTCATTCGAGACGCGCGACGGATCAGGGGCCACGGTGGGGTAGAGGGCATCATGCCTCCTGCTGCGGCCAACGATTGTCGAACCCACACACAGGCCGTGTGGAACGATGCGTGGATGTACAAGGGCCTGTCGACGGCCGTTCGTCTCCTGAAGCAGGTGGGTCATTCGCGGGCGGACGAGTTTGCGTGCGAAGCCGCTGACTATAAGCAAACGTTTACCGCTGCGATTCGCAACAAGACCATTACAATGCCGACCTGGACTGACCGCAACGGGTGCGTTCGCCATCTGGTCCCGACATCTCTGTTCGGCGACGAGCCCTGGGAGACCAGACACCCGTTTTACCTGGATACCGGTCCTTTGATCCTGGTCTTTGCCGGTCTGCTCGACGCTGGCGAGGAGCTGATGCGCTCGACGCTTCTCTGGTTCCGCGGGGGGGCCACAGGTCAGGTACTACAGGTACTATCGCAAGGATTCGAACTGGTCGCAGGTTCCGTCGCTTCGCCATGAGATATCCAGTTGTGAGCCGGTTTACAGCTTCAACGTCTTCCACTCATACCAGCTCGGGGAACGTGTGCGCTTTCTCGAGGGTATGTACAGCCTTTTTGGGGGTTACATCTCGCAGCAGACATTCACAATGTGCGAGCATCGGGGCGGCGTGTGTGGGCTTACGCCCGCGCTCCTGCCCGGGTACCTAGCGCGCTTGGCTGTTGTGGATGACCAGATCGCCGAGGACGAGCTGCATCTGCTGCGTTTGATACCTCTTGCCTGGCTGCGGCAGGGCACCGAGTCGAGGTTTGACAACATTCCGACTGAGTTCGGGCCCGTTACGACCAGGGTGAGGCTCTCCGCAACCGGCAGACGGCTGGAGGTCTTATTCGAACCGCGGTTCAGAACGCCGCCCAAGCGAACTGTGCTGCACATACCGCCTCTTGCTGGACTGGAGGCGATCGCCGTCAACGGGAAGTCCATTGCCTGGGATGGGAAATCCGATTTCGTCGCCATCGGATGACTAAGATCAGCCGAACTTGTGGACGCACTTTAGGCTGTATTCCCGGATTGCTGCGCGGTCGTCGAGTGCCTGAGTCGCGGAGCACGTCCATCTTTCCTGGCTGCCTGTTCACAGGCTGAGATCTTTCGCGCACGCCGCCGTCAGCTCCAGCGTCTTCCTGTCGCCGATCTGTTCAGCCCAGTAGTCCATCTCGACAAGCAGGTTGCGTATGATTTCCGCGTTGTCCTTGCGGTAGACGGACATGAATTCGAACGGGTCGTTGCAAAGGTCATAGAGCTCATACAGGCTTCGAGCGTGGTCGGAGAGGCTATCGCGCAGGATCAGCTTCCAATCGTGAGTGCACACGGCTCGCGAATCTACCGTGCCCGGTTCCTGGTTCCCGACGCTCTCTGTGTTCTGAATGAGCACCGAGCTGCGCCAGCTTGGCGATTTGCCTTGCAAGAGCGGCACCAGGCTCATCCCGTGCAGTCCATTCGGAACCTCGACCCCCGCGAGCTCGAGGATAGTCGGCATCAGGTCGACATTGGATACAAGCTCGTGACGCACCGTCCCGGTACGCACCAGACTTGGAAGTGAAAAGATCAGCGGGACTCGGGCGGACTCGTCGTAGGCCGAGCGCTTGTTCGCGCCGCCGGGACGCATCCCGAAGTGCTCGCCGTGGTCGGACGTGAAAATAACGACGGTGTTGTCCCTGAGCCCGAGCTCCTTGAGCGCTGCCAGCACCCGTCCGACGTGCCACTCGATCGCGCTAATTGCGCCGTAATACATCTGGAAAAGCATCGGCATGTTGGGGTAGAGAGAAGCAAACCTGACCGGGGCCGTGCGCGGGGTATGCGGCGGGTAGTGTGACAGGCACAGCGCAAACGGCCTGTCCTTGTTGCGTTTCAGAAACTCGATCGCCTGATCCGCTTCGACCTCTACTCGATACTTGCTCTTTTGCGGTTCCCCCATCCAGTGCGGCAGGAGCGAATTGAACCCGTACCACTCGTCGAAACACCCCGGTTTCTGCTCGCCCAGATGCCACTTGCCGATCCAGCATGTTCGATATCCCGCCTTCTGCAGCAGGCCAGGCCATGTGGTGTGGAGATTGTAATCCGGGGATGACGTTGTGTCGTCGACGTGGTAGATGTTGTCCCTGACCAGATGAGACGTTGGAAAAAGCCCCGATATGATCGATGCCCGGCTCGGCGAGCACACCGCTTGCGATGCGTAACAGTGTGAGAACCGCGTGCCGGCTTTCGCGAGCTTGTCCAGGTTCGGCGTATGAGCGATCCGATTCCCCGCACAGCCGAGCGAGTCGAAGCGCTGCTGGTCAGTAAGGATAAACAGAAAGTTCGGTCTGTGCGTCATTTCATCTTGATCCTTAACTCTGTCACCTTGCCCGGCGCGATCGGTATCCCCGACGCGGGGTCGCCGACGGGCTTTCCGTCAAGCGTTGCCGACGCGAACCTGAGCGGCCCGCTCGTTGATCCAGCGAGCGTGTTGTCGGCAGCGACGCGGATGCGCTCCTTCTGTTTTCCGCGATTGTAGAATCGCACCACGCGCTCTCGGGGATCGCCCGGCAGAAACAGAGCTGCGACATCCTGCGGCAAGCCGGGTAGACCGTCGGACCGGGTGTATTTGACCTCAAACCACGGCCGCTCACCCTCAAGCATTCCAAACCCGCCCATTGCCGAGCACATCATTGGCGCCATGACATTGTGCATTGCTACACCGTTTCTGCCCTGCCAGCTCCCCCGGCATCCGAGCTCGCGCCCGTCCCAGAGGTAATGAGAGTCGTAAAACCTGTTCGCCGCTAGCCGCATTGCGTATTCCAGGTACGTTGTATCGTGGCTGATCATAAAGGCCGAGGTCAAGAGAGCCGTGCTGCGGTTGTCCAACTCTACTCTGCCGTCTTTATACATTCGAACGTAGACCAGGCCGGGTGTGCCGAGGAATTGCTCAGTGGACTTGCACATCAGAACCAGCGCGGGGCGGTTGTCGGTTTCGTCCAGCAGCATCGCCTCGGCGGCGTCGATGACGCGCTTGTCGAACGACCGGTCGCCGGTTACCGAGCGGTACCTGGCGACAAGTATGCTCGAGATTCCGGGCAGTCCCTGAGCAGGTGCTGACCAGCCGGAATCCGTGTTCAACATTTTATGCACAGCCTGTGCATAACTCTCCTTGCGGGTGTAGTAAAAAACGTCCAGGAGCAGGTTGGCGAGCTCGTAGTTCAACTTTGCCCGGGTTCGGCGCTTGCCGAACTCGCCATATTTCAGTTCGATATCCTCCTCAGGGCACGGAAACAGCACCGTTGGGAAGCCATCTTCAGGATTGGCTTCCAGCACGATCTGGGTCCATTTGTCCGCCCAATCGGTGCATATATCCAGATACCGTTGTTTGCCGGTTAGGTAGAACGCATTTGACGCTAGCACCATCACGCGCACCAGCGCAATGGTTTCGAAGTCGTATGGCGGGTAATCACGAACCAACCTCGTTCCGAAGATCGAGCTTCGGAACCGGTGTGCGTCCCAGTCGTACCATGGGGGCACGTCGGAAGACCAGTTCCCGACGTGTTCCGCACAGTCTTCAAGTGCTTGCCTGACCCTCGGTGACGGATTAATATGCGCCGCGTGGGTGAGGAACCAGGCATAGTTTTCGGGCGCGTGCACAAAACAGGCCTGATCTGCAGGATAGCCGTGATATGGCGGCCTGCGATCTTGGTCCGGATACGCTGCGGCGTCTTCCGGTGTCAGGAAGCACTTGCACGCTTCTACGACCGGGCAGTCGATGAACTCGTGCACAAGTTTATCTAGGAACTGATAGGCTTTCTGATCGCCTGTCAGGAGGTAATAGCTCGGCCACGTTCGAGTGAAAATGCCCTCGTCGTGTCCGCCGCCCCACGGAGTGTGACTCCACCGATCGACGGCTGAGTCTATCCACCAGCGCATCGCCTCCCGGAGCCTGAGCTGTCCATCCGCCCACTCGGGAACGCCGTTGCTTTTCATCGAATCTGCTCCTCGTGTCCCGTTGTTCTTTGTTGTCTGTCCCGGACTATGCCGTGCGGCAGCCACAGAAAATGTTTACAAGCCGCGCACTGCTGTCACCTTCAGGAGGTTGCGAGAAAAGAGTTTCGGCGATTCTCCCGATTAGTTGAGGGCTATCGATTCGCCGAAAACGCTGGGTTCGTTGTATTGCAACGACCTGCTTTTACACTCGGTTGCCTGCGCGGTGTTCACGTTCATGCTTGCGAAGGATGTCAGCGATCGGACGTGCAATATATCCGCGGCGGTTGCGATAGACGCGTTTCCGGCGAATCTCCTGCTTAGTTCAAGGAGGATCCAGTCGCTTATAACGCCGTGTTTGCGTTCTATCGTAATAACCTGACGTTCAGGTAATATTGACAGCAGTTTTGCCGCGCGGTGGTGTTGGTAAGCGTCTCCCGATTTCGTCGTCCCTGGCTGTAATGGCATACTTCTTGCAGTAGGCAGACATGGAAGTTCTGATGCGCAAGACTCCGAGAGTACTCTCCGTGCGTGGGCAGGAGGCTCCTCGACATGGCCCCGAGAGGGAACGTCCTCGTCGTAGACGATGAAATAAACTTGTGCCGCATAATCGGAGCCAAGCTCGCCAAGAGCGGCTATAGCGTAACTGCTGTTCATGACGGCGCGCAAGCGGTCGAAAAGGTCCGCGAGTCGGACTTCGACGTTGTTTTGCTCGACTTGATTCTGCCGAAGATGGACGGACTAGCTGCGCTTGCCGAGATCCGCAATATTCGTAGAAGTTTGCCTGTCATCGTGATGACGGCGTGCGGAAACGCGGAGGCCGCCGAGCAGGCCAGGAACTACGGAATCTCGGCCTATGTGAACAAGCCGTTTGACCTCGATTCCCTCGTCGCTCTAGTTTCGAATATGTCCCAGGCAGACAACGAAAGCGCTGATCGGCCCACGTCGAACTCAACGGTACTCTTTTCCAGGGATCAGCCGGTAACGATTGAGATACAGAACGGCCCCGCGACCGGGGTTTACCAGAGCAAAATCTGTGCCAAAGACGAGCACACGCTTACTTTGCTCGCCCCCCAGGGCAACCACGGAGACGTCGACATCCCCTCGAGGGCGCTGGTCAGAGTCGGACTTGGCGCTCGGGACGCGTACTACAGCTTCTGCGCCCAGGCTGTGGTCTCAGACCAGGGATCCCAGCGCGTGCTTGTCCTTGAAAAGCCCGGCGTGATTTACCGGACACAGCGAAGACAGCATCCGCGGCTTGGACTTCAGATTCCTATTCGCTATGCTCCTGGGCAGGAGGGCGCTCAGCACGAGGCTTTGGATTTTAGACCGGGAGAGACCAGAGATCTGAGTGCCGGCGGAGCGTGTATTCTCGTAGGCGAGCGGATAGAGCCAGGCGCAATACTCACCATAGAGCTTAGGCCGGGCGAGGAGGCCGAGAAGATAGGAGCGGTCGCTCGTGTGCTGCGCGCCACGCAGGCCGACCAGGGCTGGCTTTTGGGGTGTCAGTTTGTTCTGGCCGATCCCTCGCTTCACAGCCTGCTCGAAGACTGACGATCCCCATTCCCTAACCGCCGGCGATAAGTTCGACCGGATGTGACTACCTCTTGCCTAACTGCCCCGGTATCCTCTTGAGTAATCTCTACCTGAACCGAATGTTCGGCGGACGCTACGTGAAAGCGGACAACCGGCGTTGCTCGGGGTGACCGCGGGCACGCAGCCGTTCTCGCTCGCCGCCGCGACGTCGTTGCGATAGCAGGCAAATCTGGTGTTTTTGGCTATTGAATACTCGGGAGGTTCGCCGTGAGCCCGTTTATCGCAACAGCCTGCTGGCAGTGCCGCAGCTGCCGGCAGCTTGCGCCGATACTTTTTGGAAGCAAAAACCCCTCGTTCCCTTTGCGGGCGCTTATCCGGAAACAGAACTTGCTCTTCCTTTACGGAGGAGGGCCGGACGCCAGAACCTTTGCCTTTCCTGACCCCTGTGGAAGGGGAACAGAACTCCCTCTCCCATACGGGAGAGGGTAGGGGTGAGGGTGAAATGCGTCAGGGCTTGGGTCTGTATCCCGCACGCGATCGCTTGACGTTTCTGCTGGGCCCCTCTATCATGAAGCTGAAAGTACCAACCGTAGCGCCCGATCTCCCGATCGGCTTCGTCCGGCGGACGCGTAGTGGATCAGGATGCCGGAGTTTGTCCTAAAAGCCGACTACAAACCCACAGGCGATCAGCCCCAGGCCATTGAGAAGCTGGTCGAGGGGTTGCGCGCAGGTCACAGGTTCCAGACGCTGCTTGGTGTTACGGGGTCGGGCAAGACCTTCACGATGGCCAACGTAATCCAGGCCGTGCAGCGCCCGACTCTGGTAATCGCTCACAACAAGACGCTGGCAGCCCAGCTTTGCTCCGAGTTTCGAGAGTTCTTTCCCGACAACGCCGTCGAATACTTCGTGAGCTATTACGATTACTACCTTCCGGAAGCCTACATCCCGCAGACGGACACCTACATCGAGAAGGACTCCTCGATCAACGATGAGATCGACCGGCTACGTCACTCCGCCACGCAGGCTGTTCTGGAGAGGCGCGACGTGATCGTCGTTGCCAGCGTTTCGTGCATCTACGGCATCGGTTCCAAGGAAGACTACGGGCAGACCATTCTCAAGCTCAGGGTCGGTGAGACCTGTAATCGCGAGAATATTCTTCGACGGCTGGTTGACATGCAGTTCACGCGCAACGATATCGCGCTCGGCCGCGGCACGTTCCGGGTCCGCGGCGACATCCTGGAAATCCAGCCGATGGACGAGGAGATCATCACACGGGTCAGCTTCTTCGGTGACGAGATAGAGAAAATATCTACAATCAACCCCGTCACCGGAGAGGTAATGATGACCGCCGACTCCGTCACGGTATTTCCCGCCAGTCATTACGTCACCCCGGCCGACAGAATGGAGCGCGCGCTAGAAGAAATCGAGCGTGAGCTTCAGGAGCGCATCAGGTTCTTCCAGTCGCAGGGACGTCTCATCGAGGCCCAGCGGATAGAACAGCGCACCCGGTTCGACATGGAAATGATGCGTGAGCTCGGCTACTGTAACGGCATCGAGAACTACTCCCGCATCCTAGACGGCCGGCCGCCGGGTAGCCCGCCGCACACGCTGGTAGAGTATTTCCCGGATGACTTCCTGGTATTCATCGACGAGAGCCACCAGACGATCCCGCAGTTGAACGGCATGTACGCAGGCGACCGCTCGCGCAAGGAGACTCTGGTCGAGTACGGGTTCAGGCTGCCGTCAGCGCTCGATAACCGCCCCCTGAAGTTCGCCGAGTTCGAGAAGCTCATCAACCAGGCAATATTCGTGTCGGCGACGCCGGGCCCGTGGGAGCTGCAGCACAGCGCGCAGGTGGTGGAGCAGTTGATTCGACCGACCGGCCTGGTGGACCCGGAGGTCGAGGTTCGCCCGACCGCCGGCCAGATCGACGACCTGATCGACGAAATCAGAAAGCGTTCCGAGGCGGGTGAGCGCGTGCTGGTCACGACCTTGACCAAGAAGATGGCCGAGGACCTCAGCGAGTACTTGCTCGACATTGGCCTGAAAGTGCACTACCTGCACAGCGAGATCAAGACCCTGGAGCGCAGCGACATCCTCCGCGATCTGCGCCGCGGCGTGCATGACGTTATCGTCGGGATCAACCTGCTGAGGGAAGGTCTCGATTTGCCGGAGGTTTCGCTTGTGGCGATCCTCGACGCCGATAAGGAGGGCTTCCTGCGCTCCGAAACCTCACTCATACAGACTATGGGCCGCGCCGCGCGCAACGTGTCGGGAAAAGTCATAATGTACGCCGACAACGTGACTGACTCCATGCGTCGGGCCATCAACGAGACCAACCGGCGCCGCCAGGTCCAGCTCGAATACAACGAAAAGCACGGTATCACTCCTGCCAGCGTAACCAAGGCCATCCGCGATTCTCTGGTTCCCGGTGCGGGCGGCCCCTCTGACGCCGACAGAGCAGCCGCGCAATGGCTCGGGGCGAGAGGCCTCTCCGACGGCATCCTGTCCCTGGACGAGATGCTCGAACACATCGCCCGCATGGAGCGCGAGATGAAAAAGGCAGCCAAGGATCTGGACTTCGAACGCGCGGCAGAGATCCGCGACGAAATCGCCGCCCTCAAGAAGCTACTGCCGGATGTGAGGAAGCTGTAGTGGTCGCTGCTCTTGCAGACGCCACTTCAGCCCAACCATAATTCACGCTTGCGACAGAGGTAAGAGCCATGACCGCACGAGAGCGCATCTACGCCGCCCTGGATGGGCGGGAGGTTGATATGATCCCGGTCGCTCCGCTGTTCTGGGGCGCGGAGTACGGCTGGAAACTGACCGGTCTGCCGCTCTGGGAGGTGCTGCACGGCCCTGGCGATATGGGCCTGAGGGTATCCGAAGCGATCGACGAACGCCACAGGCCCGACTGGGTGTTCGTTAGTCATGCTTCCTCACGCGCCCTGGCGGGCAAGACGTATTCGCACGAAGATCAGGCCCACGTATATTTCACGGATGACGAGACAGGAGAAGAGTTTGTCTTCCACAAGGAAGGCCACTGGCTTCTGCGGGCAAGCGAAGTCGGCCGGGCCCGGCTCGACTATGAGGGTGCGAACATCGAACCGCCCCGCAACAAGCAGGAGGCCGATGACTGGTTGAAGCGCACCCATCCTCACCTTTTCACGACCCCGCGTGAGCGCACCACGAACCGCAAGTGGCGCGACAGGTTCCCGGAGCGGTTCCTGGTTGGGACAGCCCAATCCGTATTCGCGGGGCTTGCTTACTCGATGGGGTTCGAGCCGGCGCTGGTTTTGCTACACGATGACCCGAATCTGTGCGCCTATGTTATGGAGCGCATGATGGCGGTTGTCCCGGAGCAGTGTGCCAGATTGGCCGCCGACGGATTTGACGCGGGTCTGATGTGCGACAGTTGGGCCTCAGCCGACATCATAAGCCCCGAGATGTACCGTGATTACGTCGCCCCGTTCCACAAGATGGTCTCTGACGAGCTTCACAAGACAGGCTTGAAATCGATAATCTACAACACCGGCAACATCCTGCCGTTTCTCGACACGATCTCGCGGATGGGCTATGACGCCATCCTTGTCGAGGAGCGGATAAAGGGCGTCGAGATCGATCTCGCGCAGGTCCGGCGCGTGGTCGGCCCGGACGTGTGCATCTTCAGCAACTTCGATTCGTATCTGCTGATGACGGGTGATCGCGAGAGGATTGCTGAGGAAGTCAGGAGGCAGATCCGCGACGCTGGGCCCCGCGCGTTCGCAATGTCGAACGGCAGCCCGATATGCGATGCCACCGACCCCGATGTGCTCGACTTCTGGATCGCCCTAACCCGGGGAGCTATCAGCGGAGTAAGCGCAGGGCTATAATCCCCCGCATCACGGATTTTCGGCAGCGAGATGCCCTGGACACGGCCCGCTTGATCTCAGTGTGCACGATTCTGCGTGAGATGGTGCACGATGGCTCCGATGATCACACCGATTACCAGCCCGTTAAGGGTCCTGATCGCACTGATTGGCAGCGGCGTGTGGATGTGGCAGAACGTATTGATCGCAGAGACCAGACCAATTGAGCCGAGTGTTACCAGTATTGCCGCCCAGCGTCTTTGTCCGCTGAGGGCCAGCGCTATCCCGACGAGAAAGAGCGGGTAACCGATAAGAAACTCCTTGGTCCGAGGGCGCACTACGACCACCCTGTCCAGGATCGACCGTAACTTCAGCTCGATTGAGCTGACTTCCAATCCAGCGTCGTTGCCGGACCGCGCTACCATCAGTGCGATTACGATCAACACTAGCAGCAGACCGATCGCCTGCCACATCAGGATAGGGCTTTGGAGCAGGCGAGCGAATGATTCGCGGAGTCGCAGTTTCTGAGCTTGCCAGGTGTCCGCCTTCCAAGCTATGCCTCCCGCGAACGCGCCAGCGAGGACCAGGATGGGAAGTACATGCGCGACCTTGATCCCCACGAACTGATCGATCCTGAGCATGAAAGCTCGTGAGCTTAATAGCCCGACGATCAACACGCCGCCTGCGACCGTGATGGCGACAGCTCCAAACAGCCTGCCTGTCGCTCGCCAAAGAGGGCTCCCGTTTCGGCTCGGCGTGTCGGGCGATCCCCGCACAGCCCATAGCGTGCCCAGGGTGGGGAATACAAGCGCCGCAAGCAGCGCGACGGCCTTTCGACCGACATCCCCAGCGGCCGCAGCCAGGCAGCAGAGAACCAGCGCAGCAACCGACCAAACGACGCCCGCCGTGCCGGAAAAATCGACGAGGGCAAGCAGAAGCAATACGGTTCCTGCTGCGACGCCCGCGCCGGCAAGTACTCGATCACCGACCGGCACGCGCACAACCTCCAGTGGGTGTGAGCTTTTTAGGGTGTATCCTGCTCCAGTGATCGCCTTCGCGATCTCGCGGACGTAGTCGCAGTTTTGTCGCAGCAAATTCTTCGAGGCGGTGTAGTACATCCGAACGTAGCAGAAACGCACGCCGCGCTCGCGCACAGCCTTCCGGAACCGTTCTACGATCTCGCTCTCGCTGAGCGTGGGCATTTCGTTCTGGGTGATGCTGTGGACCTGTACTGCGTTCGATTCCGCCTGCTCTGCAAGCTCAGTCTCACCCTTTTGCTTCGCGAATTCGATTCTTCCGAAGATGATCCCGTGCTTCACCATTGAGTCCGCCGTCTGGTTCACCGCTCCCTTGAAGCCCAGGACCTGATCGCCCTGAAAGATGACTTTGTCGATGCCATTCGACTTCAGGTCGGCCAGGACCCGATCGATTGCCCCGGGCGTTGCGCCGGCGTAGTTAACCAACCGAGCGATTATCCCCAAACCCGACTGACGAACATTAGCGATTTCTTTTGACGAAAGCCCTACAGGGAGTTGCTCAACATACTGGTCCGACAGGGGTTCGCCGAACGAGAGATAGCATGTTTGGATAACGCCTCGACGCCGGCTACACGGGAACGAGCGCACATTCATCTCCGGCACGACCATAGCTAGATGACGGGGTATATCGTACTCGTGGGTGTCGACGTAACAAAGGCGGTAGTAGTCGGGGTCTATGAACAGATAGCCGCCGTCCATCAAGTCGCGGACGGTTTTTTCCGAAAGCGCAACGCTCGTCACGCCGGATTGCTTGAGCGACCGGAGTATCTCCACTGGCGGCTTACCGGTCGCCGCGCTGATTTGTGCTATCTCGCTGTAATCGACAACGAGCTCAACCGCCTTGTTTCGCGACTCCACTCGCAGGCGCTGGGCCGCGGTATGTGCCGAGGCGGCGAGCCCGACACACAAGATCGCGATCAGAACTTTCTTCCGGGTCAACAGATCACCTCCAGCGCCTGAATGGATGCGGCCGATCCAACCGGTAGCGGGCATAATATTGCCTGGGCGGTCTGCGCAGCGAGCGCCCGCCAAGCATCGCGATGATCACAAGCCCGGCTACAAACCCCCCGACGTGTGCGCCGTATGCAACGCCCCCGCCTCCGTACATACCGCCGCTGCCGCCCAGGTTGATCAACTGAGTCAGGAACCATATACCGAGCACGATCACCGCCGGTATCTCCACGTAGTCCCAGAAGAATCCAAGCATTATAAGCGTCGTCACGCTGTTTCCCGGGTACAGGTAAAGGTACGCCCCTAGCACTCCGGCAATCGCTCCGCTTGCGCCTACCGTAGGCACCTGCGAGCTCGGGTTCCAGAGAATGTGCGCAAGCGCCGCAAAAACGCCGCACGCCAGATAGAACAGCAGAAACCGAAAGTGCCCAAGCGCATCCTCTATGTTGTTTCCGAATATCCACAGATACAGCATATTCCCTGCGATGTGCAGGATGCTGGCGTGCATGAACATAGACGTGAAGATCGTAAGCCACTGAGGATCCAGGCCGGTATGAGGTATCGAGAGAAGATAAGGGCCATGTCTGATCTGAACGGGAACGGGTGTGTTCGACACCACCGCCGCCGGAACCATTGAGTAGTTCCACAGCCCGTTTATGGGGATTCCCTTGACAATTTGCGTGCCTAGGTAGTCGACAATATAAACCGTCACGTTAAGCGCAATCAGCGCATACACGACGTACGGCTTTCTGCCCGATGGGTTCTCGTCAGCAAGAGGTATCATTCAGTAAAGGCCTTCCTTGTGCGAGCGCATTGGCTGCAGCGCGCCACGAGCATTATAGCACGTCCAGGGGTTATGAAAGTCTTTGCGATGGGGTTATTGCGATGGAAGCCAAACCCATCCTTTTCGGCGAGTCGATCTTACTCAATGGTGCAGTAGAATCGCCGAAAACGCGCCCATCGCAACAGCCTGACTTGTCAGGCATAGGATTCCGCTGCGCGTGCGGCGAACTTTCATCCGTCATTCGTGACCGCGGCGATGAAGAAGATTGACCTTCATGGACAGCCTCTTGATCTCAACTTGACTCTGACCTGCGGGCAGGCGTTCAGGTGGCGAAAGCTGGCGAGCGGGGTGTGGCGGGGCGTCGTGCGCGACAGCCTCGTTGAACTTCTGGCGGAAGATGGGAACCTTTACTGGCGCACCTATCCGGACGCCGACGAAATGCTCGTTCGGGACTACCTGCGCCTGACAGACGACGTCAAAGGCATATACAGCCGACTTTCGCAGACTGACGCGCACCTAGCCTGTCTGGTCATGAGATTCTACGGGCTCCGACTCTTGCGGCAGGATCCCTCCGAAACGCTACTTTCATTCGTGTGCTCCGCGGCGAACAGCATTCCCCGAATATCCGCCGCGATTGAATCTCTGTCGATGCTCTACGGCCGGCTCATTTGCGAACACGAGGGCTCCTGCTTCTATTCGTTCCCGAGCATCGCACGGTTGGCCCAGGCGGCCCCGATGGCTCTGGCCGAAACTGCGTCTCTCGAGTTCCGCGGCACTAATCTGCAGCTCGTTGCGGAGCAGCTACGCCAGCGGGGCGAAGGGTGGCTGATGTCGCTTCGCCGTGTGCCGTACGAGCGGGCGAGGGACGAACTGCTGACGATCAGAGGGGTTGGTCGGAAGATCGCCGACTGCGTGTGCCTATTCTCCCTAGACAAGGATGAAGCGGTCCCTGTCGATACGCACGTTCGTCAGCTCGCCCAGCGATTGTGGATGCCCGATCTGGCCGGGAAATCGCTCACCGAAGCGGTCTATCGCCGGATCGCTGAGTCTTTCGCGCAGCGCTATGGGAAGCTTGCAGGCTGGGCACAGCAGTTCCTGTTCTACGAAGACCTGCTGCGAACTCGCACCGCCGCGCGAGGGTAGTTCGGTCGGCTCGACCGTGCTGCCAGACCTCTGTTGACCGAGTCGGATAACTTTCTGGCTTATCATAGCAGGAGCGAGTACCGGCGTTGCCAACACGCGGGTGTCCTGTGTCTCTCACGCCCTCGCGCGTATGTAATTGAGCCTTCCTCCGGCCAGGATCACATCCCTTTCACGAGCCGAAAGATCGTGTCTCACAGTAATCGTACGGCCGTCGGACTTCTTCACCAGCGTGAGAGCGGATAGACCCTGCCGAAGCACATCTGCAGCCCCGGGGATCTCGATCTCATCGAGCATACCGAGACGATCGTAGTCGACGGGGTCGGCAAGTATGAGAGGCAGAATACCGAAGTTGATCAGGTTTTGCCGGTGTATGCGGGCGAAAGATTTGGCAATTACGGCCCTCACACCCAGGTACATCGGCGCCAGAGCGGCGTGTTCGCGCGAGGATCCCTGCCCGTAGTTTTCACCGCCCAGGATTAAGCCCCCGCCATGCTCGCGCGCGCGTTTTGCGAACTCCGGATCGATCCTTGAAAACACATATTCCGAGATTGCAGGTATGTTTGATCTCAGCGGCAGTATTTGTGCCCCTGCGGGCATTATGTCGTCTGTCGTGATGTTGTCCCCGACCTTGAGCAGTATCCTGCCCGAAAGCGTCTCGGGAAGCGGCTTGCCCAGGGGCAGCGGCTTAATATTCGGCCCGCGCACGATCTCGATCGAATCGGGATTGTCGCTCGGCGGGATGATCATTCGGTCGTCGACAAGGTACTTTTCGGGGGCGTTGAACGCAGGGGGATCGCCCAGCTTTCTCGGGTCGGTAATCTCGCCGAATATGGCCGCCGCGGCTGCAACTTCCGGGCCTGCAAGATAGACCTGCGCGGACTTTGTTCCGCTGCGCCCGGGGAAGTTGCGGTTAAACGTCCTGACCGATACGGCGTTTGTCTTCGGTGCCTGTCCCATGCCGATACAGGGCCCGCAAGCCGATTCCAGAATCCGCGCGCCTGCGGAGATCAAATCCGCGAGCGCGCCGTTACGCGCAATCATCTCGAAAACCTGCCTGGAGCCGGGCGAGATCACCAGACTTACCGATGGATGAACCGTTCGGCCTTTGAGCATGCTCGCCACGACCATCAGGTCCCTCAGCGAGGAGTTCGTGCAGCTTCCGATGGCTACCTGGTCAACCTTCATGCCTTCAACTTCTACAACCTTGCACACATTGTCCGGCATGTGCGGCCGGGAAATCATCGGTTCAAGTTTGTCAAGGTCCAGCGTAACAACCTGATCATACCGGGCGTCAGGGTCGGCCGAAAGCTCGCGCCATTCGTGAGCGCGCCCCTGGGCTGTCATGAATGCCCGGGTCAAATGGTCGCTCGGAAAGACTGAACTAGTAGCGCCGAGCTCCGCGCCCATGTTGGCGATAGTTGCTCGATCGGTGGCCGATAGAGACGCAACCCCCTCACCGTCGTACTCGAGAATCTTCCCTACGCCGCCCTTGACGGTTAGAATTCGCAGCAGTTCGAGGATCACGTCTTTCGCCGATACCCACGGCTGCAGCTTGCCTGTGAGTCTAACCAGGCATATTCCGGGCATCGGCAGATAAAACGGCTCGCCCGCCATCGCTGCGGCTACGTCGAGACCTCCTGACCCGATTCCCAGCATCCCGAGCCCGCCGGCTGTGGGGGTATGACTGTCGGAGCCTAACAGTGTTTCGCCTGGCACGTCGAATCTTTCGAGCTGAACCTGATGGCAGATTCCGTTGCCCGGCCGCGAGAAATATATGCCGTACTTCGCCGCCACGCTTTGCAGATAGGCGTGATCGTCCGCATTTTCGAAGCCGGTCTGAAGCGTGTTGTGGTCGATGTAGCTTACGGAACGCTTAGTCCGGACCCTGGGTACACCCATGGCCTCGAACTGCAGATACGCCATAGTTCCGGTGGCATCCTGGGTCAGTGTTTGGTCAATGCGAATGGCGATCTCCTCGCCGGGAACCATTCGGCCTTCGACCAGGTGCTCTTCAATAATCTTCTGTGCGAGGGTAAGTCCCATAGTTTTCCGCTTCTTCACTCCCCAGCGTGGCGAATAAACAGGAAGATTCGGTTACTCGTTCGGAATGGCCGGATCGCGGCCCGTGTTACAAATTGAACAACACCGTCTGAATCCGGAACCCCGGCATTGGGAACCTCACGGTGTTGCCCTGAGCAGCGAGTTTGGCGCCGGCGGGTTCCTCGTTGAGGTTTGCGAGCGTCGCAGACCTGAACTTCCGATTGAGTGTGACCGCTGCCTCGACAGCGTCCGGCGTTGTGTTGAACACCCGCACGACTAGCGCGTTGGCCTTCTCCGCTTTCTTCAGGGCAGTTACCACCAGGTTGGCCGGCACAACGCTCACAAAAGAATGCTCGGGCGGAAGATTACCCTTGTGAAGTCCCGTCACGATTGCGCGCGGCGGCGCGTTGTGCTGGTGAGCTAGTCGCCACACGAGAGAACGCTTCCAGGTGCCCTGGTATGGCAGGACGGCGTACCTGAACACGTGTTTGCCGAGGCACTGCGCGTCCGGAGTCGGGATTGTTGGGCCGGCGTTGTATGGCCGCGCCTGGAAGTCGTCGCGTGAGAGCCAACCGCAGCATCTGAGCAACGTCTGCGCGATCACGCAGGGTTCGCCCTTGATGACCTCGTATTCCGGCAGGCCCTGGTTAATGATGGCGACTCCGCAATCGGTGCCGTCTACAGCTACAAACGACTGCACCGGATTCTGTCCAACGGGCCTTTCCATCCACCCCTCGCCCGGCGGGATATCGAGCCGTCTGGTTACCACATCGAACTGCCCTTCGGCGAAGCAGCAGTCCGCGACAATCCCCGTCGGGAAGTGGGCTCGCAGCCTGTGATCGCGCGCATTGTTCTCGAACACGGTAACGACGTCGACGCGTGGCAGGTCGGCGTGCAGCGTCACGTAGACGATCACCGGGCAGGCCACAGTCCTTTCCGAGCGCGACATTCTATCGTCGGTAAGCGATTCGGGCAGGTGGAGCACCAGGTCGCATCGCATGGTTCCGATGCCCGGGCCTTTCTCAACAATTGAGAGCGTGCCTCCGACGCCTTCGGACGTGACAGTTCGCGAGTTATAAGCCCAACCGTAGTTGTACTCGTCGCCGCAGTCTTCGGTGTCCTCAAGCAGGTTGAGGTTGTGGTAGGTGGTGCGGGTCTGTTTATGGAACAGGTCGAACGTGCCGTTGCTTCGCACGTTCAGCCTGACAAAATCGTTCTCCAGATAGCCGAGGCCGACATGCAGCGTAGAGCTTACCTCAGCTTCGCCCGGCTCGATGTAGTAGGTCTTGTAACCCAGCGGGGGAATGTTCTTGCCAGTGAAGTATACGTCGGCCGACCAGTTGGCCCGACGCCTGTCTTGCTGGAGAATGTAGTCGTTCGTCACGTGCGTCGGGACCGCCGATCCGTCGGCCTCCCTGATCACATAGGCGGGAACCATTTCCCCGGGCTCTAGTCGCTTCTCGACGCGCACTTTCACCGTATCGGTAACTTCCCACGCGTGCGGGTTGAAGACCACCACGGCCTGCCTATCGCGCACAAGGCGGTCCGAGGCACCAGTATCGTAGTTCGCCAGGGTATCCACGTTCTGGGCGATAAACTGCAGCGATTCGTTTGCGAGCACTTCGCCGATCTGCTGCGATTGTTGGAACCTGGGCATCATCTCCCGGTGGACCTGGTCGATCGAGCAGCCGCATATCGAATCGTGCGGATGGTTCTTGATCAACAGTTTCCACGCTTCCCACAGGAACTGCGATTCGTAGGCACCCCCGGTTAGCCAGGCGAGCGCGCTCGCAGGCTCGGCCCACTTCTCAAGCAGAGTTTGTGTGCGCTCGTTTGCCTGCTTGATGTACATGCGCGTCGAGAGCACACCTACGAGCAAGGGGTGAAACTTTCCCGAATGCAACTCGCCGCAGAAGCTCTTCAGCGCGGGTTTTTCGGCAAGAATCCGCTCAGCAAAGTCTTCATACGTCGAGTGAATCACCTCGGCCTCGGTCAGATGCTCGTTGAGGTATCTGATAATCTGGGGAAGCTCGGGCTGGGGCTCCACGTGGTCGCAGCCGTTGTTCAGGAGGAGGTATTTCGTGGACGCCTTCCTGGAGAGTGACTCAATCTGGCGCTGAACGTGTCGCAGTGCCGATTCGAAATTGAGGACCGGCGCGCCGTTGAGATACTCCACGCCCAGGTTCACGGCGTTGCAGTAACCGTTCACCTGGTTGATGGCGAGTATACGCGAGCCGTCAGGGGCTTCCCACCAGAACTCCGAATGCATCCGGTCGGCTTCATCGCCCATCCCTCTGGAGAAGTAGACGCTTGGGATGCCGAATCCGGTCAGTATCTGGGGCAGTTGCGATATGTGGCCGAACGGGTCCGGAATGTATCCGGCCTTCATCGTTCGCCCAAACTCATCGCCGATCTTATGGCCGAGCATTAGGTTTCGGATATTCGCCTCGCCGCTTACGAGGAACTCGTCGGGCAAGACGTACCAGGGTCCGATCAACAAGCGCCCGCTCTCGACATGCTTTTTAATGCGCTGTCGCTCCTGGGGCCTGATTTCGAGGTAATCCTCGATGACCACAGTCTGGCCGTCGAATGTGAATGAACTGTACTCCGGATCGTTGTCCAGAATGTCGAG
>JBMFPI010000017.1:0-19691 GCA_049969195.1 Armatimonadota bacterium | reverse complement strand
CTCCTGGCAAGTCAGAGTTAGCACCACCGGCCCGGGAATCTCGGTAGTGTTCTGCACTCTGAACCTGAGCTGGACCGGGCTGCTATGCGGCTGAACAAAGAAGTTTCGAATCGCCAGGTTGTCGCACTTCAAAGTATCGAAGGCCGGCCTTGCCCCGCTCGGGTCCTGGCCCGGAAGCGGAGCTTTATCGTTTCTTGTCGCAGTATACTCCACAGTCGCCCCGATACACCAGTGCTGCTGGCCGAGGTTGTTCAGGTTCGGCGTATTCCACTGGAGCTCTACCAGGCCCGACGAGTTCGCCCCGATATCGGAGGATGAAGTCGCCGTGTCGATAAGATCCCAGTTTTTCATGCCCGTGTTCGGGTCGGTCTTGTAAAGTTTGACCTGAATGTTGCCTGCGGTGGCATTGCCGTCGCCTATGTTGTGAACCCTGACCTTGAACCGATTGGGCTGCCCGGCAATCGGCTGGTTCGGCTCATCAGGCAGGTTATCCTGATTGTTGTCCACGAATATCGACGGACTGATCCAGAACGGGTCGTCGGTGGGCACCCCCTCGTACACACCATTCGGGGTCGGATTTCCGCCGCCGTCGCCGCCGACGTCGCACGACGGCAGAAAGCCGTTGTCGTCTACTCGAGCATTCCTGACACCTTGGACCAGGTCCTTGATCATAAGCTGCGGCTGCGACATTGTAGCAGCCGCGTTCGCGTCCATCAGACCGAATCCCCAGGTGGTGTCAGGTCCGGCGTCGCCCTTATCGACCGCCGTTTCCCAGAGACGAGTTCGAACTTGCAGAGGCTTGCCCTTGAGAGACGGGTTGCGTTCCATCATGCAGGCCACCGTGCCGGCTGCGATCGGCGTCGCAAAGCTGGTCCCGTAACACCACTGGTAGCCGTCCACGCAGGCGTTGTTCCGCCACGGCGCTGAAATCCAACCGGCGTTGTACTCGTCACAGGTGTCGTCCGACGCGAGCCTCTTGCCGCCGGGCACCGTAATATCGGGCTTGAGGCGTTTATCGGCAGTGCGGCCTTTACAACTGTACGGCGCAATCGCGTTGCCGTCGGTTTCGCTGGCCGCAACGCTGATCCCGTTGAATGCATCCGCGGGCGGCATTAGAGACCCCTCGGTCGGGTTCGTCTTGTTACCCATTGCGATGCATACACAGACGCCCTGCTTGACCGCCCAATCCGCCCATCTGGTGATTCGGAAGGCGCCGTTTGGGGTCGTGTCCCAGTTGATCGCTGAGGAGATCACGTCCACCTTTGCGTCATTCACTAGCCACTTGATGCCGTTGACCCAGTAGTCCTGAGGGTAACAGTTGTTGTTGTGTAAATAGCCGATTTTGGCGATTGCAAGCTTGGCGTCCAGGGCCGTTCCGATGTATTCGGAGTTGTGGTAGTCGTAGCCTGCTGCGACGCCGGCGCACGCCGTTCCGTGGCCGATCTCGTCGTCGGCGGTGTTGGCATTGCCGTCGTCGCTGTCGCCTTTGCCCTCGGTGAAGTCCTTCTCCGCGTAGACTTTGAGCTTGTTGTCGCTGGTCTTGGTGTTACCGTTCTTGACGTCGAAGCACTCGTGGTTGCGCTGGATACCGCTGTCGAGAATGCCGATTTTGACCCCCGAGCCGTTGTAGAAGTTCGGGCTGTTGTGGAGGGGCGAGATGTTGATCGTGTCCATCGGCTTGACCAGGCTCCTGGTTATCCAGACTGACTGGTTGTTCCATGTCTCCCAGCGGGAGAACTTGTGTTCGCAGGTGCAGGAGTGGCTGTCAACACTCCATGCTTCCGCACCCATTTCGACCTCGGAAAGCCTGGTGACGAAACCAAGGCTTGCCAGCACGCTCACGAGCTTCGCGGGAAGTTCGACCGACACCTCGTTTGAAAGCTCATCGACGCCGCGACAGCGCACTTGCGGTATCGCAGCCAGGTCGGCGATGTACCGGTCATTGACCGGCGGCAGGCCGGGATGTTTCTTCCTCCACTCGATCATGCCGGGTCGGTCCAGTGTCGGGCGGTCCTTGAACCGGACCCACACGGCCATCAGTTCATCGGGAGAGGCGCCCGCCAACCTCCGGGACAGGCCGGCGTCGAACTTGTCGGAAAAGTCGCCCGGCGGGGCGGCAGCGCTGCGGTTTGAGAACGCGCACACAGACAGCGCGCACGCTAGCACCGGGAGCAAGGTGACTAGAATGACGTGCCGATCCGCTCTCATTTTTCTTTCCTCCTTAGCCGCACTTATGTCCCTCGGCAGTCGCAGACTATCACTAGTTATGAAGTTTGTCAACCCCTTTCTTGTCCCGCAGGCTCTTGCAAATGGCGTAGTTTCGGCAATACCCTTGCTTAGTCGAAAAGCGCCGAATCGCCGAAAGCGGCGGGTTTGAGTTCTAGCGCGACAACTTCATTGCGCGGCGGGAATTAAACTTCAGGGGGCCCTCGTTCAGCGGGTTGAAGGCAGCCGTTTCCGCTGCATGGGAAATGGGCGGGCAGCGTGCCTGCTAGACTTGCGTCCGGGGCAACATGCCCCGGACGATCTGTCACCCTCACCCTGCCCTCTCCCATCGAGGGAGAGGGGGTTCTATGGGGGACGCGCTTCCGCAGAGGGAGAGGGAGTTGTACTCCGTAGAGCGGATCCCATAGAGGAAGAGGGAGTTCTATCTCCGGATGGGCGGCGGGCCGATGGACCGGGGTGTGTTACCCCAGTCTTGGGTCGCCGGGGCATGTTGGCTCCGGGGAGCGCATTGAATCCAAGTCACTCCGAGGCCTGGTCAAGTCCATCGTGCGGGGCCTGGTGTTCCTTCAGCCTCTGCTCTCGGGCGTGGTGGGCCATAGCAGGCGCAATTGGGGCCGGGCCACCGGACGTGATCCGCTCGATCTGGATTCTGGGGACGGGGTTATCCGGCTCGTCGGCTTCCTGGCGGAACCAGATCGAAAGGGCGGTACCAGGGTCACCTGCGTGCTCGTGAGCATGCGCGAGCAGGTGCCACGCGAACGCGGGAACCTCGAACTGCACGGCTTTTTCGAGGTTCTGGATCGACTCGGCGAACCGCTCGTGCATGTAATAGAAATAACCAAGCTCCCAGTACATGTCGTAAACGTCGGGATTGTTCCTTAGGCCTTCCATAAGAAACGCTTCCGCTTCGTCGTCGCGAAGCTGATTCTGCATCAGCCAGGCGGCATTGGAGTAAGCTTCTGTCTCATACGGATCCATCGCGACAATCAGCCGCAGGGTCGCGATGCAGCGCTCGAACTGACCCTGGTGCCAGAACACATCGTCGATCACCCACAGTCGGTCGCGCAGCATGCCGAACAGGTCCTGCAGCTTTTCGAGCGATTGGGCCGGTATCTGCGGCTGGGCCGGCGACGCGCTACATGTCAAGGCGCACAGCACGACGGCTGCAATCAGAGCCTTCGCGGTTCTTCCGATTCTTATCACTTTCAACGGTTGACTCCTGACCGTCCGCTCCGTTATGCTAATACCCGAACGCACTGGAACGGGGGCATAATATGAGCTATCTTCTCGGCATCGATGTCGGCACCAGTGGCACCAAGGCCCTGCTGATAAACGCAGCGCGCGACGGGCAGGTCGTCGCTTCGTCTACCAGGACGTATCCATTATACACGCCGAAACCTCTTTGGGCCGAGCAGGAACCGGAGGACTGGTGGCAGGCGACCATAGCCGCGATCCGTGACATCATTGAGCAGTCCGGCGTGGATCCGAAGCAGATCAAGGGAATGGGGCTCTCGGGGCAGATGCACGGATCGGTCTTTCTGGACGCTGCGAACAACGTCCTGCGCCCGGCGATCCTTTGGTGCGATCAGAGGACGCAGGCCGAATGCGACTGGATCATGGACACCGTCGGGCGCGAGAAGACAATCGAGCTGATCTCGAACCCGGTTCTTACAGGCTTCACCGCGGGCAAGATCGTCTGGCTGCGAAACAACGAGCCGGACGTGTACGCCCAGGTGAAGAAGGTGCTGCTTCCCAAGGACTATATCCGATTTCGGCTCACTGGCGAGTATGCTACGGAGGTCTCCGACGCCAGCGGCACGGCCCTTTTCAACGTGAAGAAGCGCGATTGGGCTTACGAAATGCTAGATGCGATCGGGATTCCGGCGGAATGGATGCCGAAGGCCTATGAGAGCCCCGAGGTGACCGGAAAGGTTACTTCCGAGGCTGCCGCGCTCACGGGGCTCAAGGAGGGCACCCCGGTTGTCGGCGGCGGCGGAGACCAGGCGGCCGGGGCGGTCGGAAACGGGGTCGTCGAGCCTGGAATCATCTCGTCTACCGTTGGCACATCAGGAGTCGTGTTCGCGTTTGCGGACAAGCCGGTCGTGGACCCGGGATTGAGGGTGCACACGTTCTGTCATGCAGTGCCGGGCAAGTGGCATGTGATGGGGGTAATGCTGTCCGCCGGCGGCAGCCTGCGATGGTATCGTGACACATTCGCGAGCGCAGAGAGCTGCGTAGCGCGAGCGATGGGGCGGGACCCGTACGATGTGATGATCGACGAGGCTGCCCGGGCTCCCGCCGGCTGCGAGGGCCTGATATTCCTGCCGTATCTCACGGGCGAGCGCACGCCTTACCCCGACCCGAACGCGCGCGGCGTCTTTTTCGGAATCACACTGAGAAGCGATCGTGCGCACTTCGTCAGGGCGGTGCTGGAGGGCGTGGCTTACGGTCTGCGGGACTCGTTTGCGATACTCAACGAGATGAAAGTGCCGATCAAACAGGTGCGGGCCTCCGGCGGCGGTGCCAGAAGCGAGCTCTGGCGGCAGATCCAGGCCGACGTTACCGGCTACGATCACGTCACGATCAACATAGATGAGGGCCCGGCGCTCGGCGTCGCGCTCCTGGCCGGTGTCGGAACAGGTGTCTACCCGAGTGTGGAGAGCGCGTGTCGGTCAGTGATCAAGATCGCAAGCACGACCAGGGCCGACAGATCGGCAAAGAAAGTCTATGACAGGTTCTACCCCGTCTACCAGTCGCTCTACCAGTCGCTGAAGGGCGAGTTCGCAAAGGTAGGACAGATAATTGGGTAGCAAGGAACCAGGAGTTATCGCGATAGAACGCAAACCTGGCGTTTTCGGGGATCCGACGCTTCTCAGCTAAGAGGCAGAATCGCCGAAAACGCGCCTATCGCAAAAGCCTGAAGGAAGTACGGAGCCGAGAGGAGGCAGTTCAGTTCCGCGGGCAACAAGTCATGCTGAACTTGTTTCAACATCCCGGCGCCGCAGGGATCGATCCTGAACCAAGTTCAGGATGACGGGATCCCGGGCGGTTACGGGGGTCTCCCGGGCGTTCGCGCCTGCAAGACTGAGCTGATACGCCGAGAGTGGGAAATGGCGAGCGGATCATAGTCGCACTGGACGTAGACACTACCGACAGGGCCGTCGGGCTCGTCAAGCTTCTGAAAGACGACGTCGGCGCGTTCAAGGTTGGCCTGGAGCTTGTGAACGCCGCCGGGTTTGGCGTCTTCGAGGCGATTCGGGAGGCCGGCGCGCGGCGGATTTTCTACGACTGCAAGTTCCACGACATCCCGAACACCGTCGCTGGGGCATCACGCGCGGCTGCCAGGCTCGGGGTGTGGATGTTCAACGTGCACTGCTCGGGCGGAGCAGCGATGATGAGAGCGGCGAAGGACGCGGCGTGGCAGGAAACGGCCCTGCTGGGGGTTGAGGCGCCCAGGGTGATCGGGGTAACCGTGCTTACCTCGATCGATCAGCGGATACTCTCAGACGAGCTGCGAGTGCCCGGAACCGTCGCCGACCGAGTCGTGCACCTGGCAAAGCTGGCGAAAGATTCGGGGCTTGACGGCGTCGTCGCCTCGCCTCACGAGATAGAACCGATCCGGACCGCGTGCGGGCCGGGATTTCTTATAGTTACCCCAGGCGTCAGGCCGGCGGGCTCGGGTGTCGGCGACCAGAAGCGCGTGATGACCCCCCGCGAAGCCGCCGAGAAAGGCGCCGACTACCTGGTCATCGGTAGGCCGATCACCGGAGCAGACGATCCCCGGGCGGCGGCGCGCAGGATCGCCGCAGACCTGTAACGCCCCTGCCGGAGACGCGTACCCCCGGCTGCTTGTGGTCGGTCGGTGTCTCGAGAACTTGTCCCGAGCCTGTTGCGATAAGACGCACCAATCCGGAACAGCCTGTTTGTTCTCGAACTGGTTGGCGGCCGTTCTCAACGGACCGCGGCGAAATGTGTCACTGTGACGCCCAGGTTCTTCGCCGGGCTCAGAACGACACCCCGATAGGCTAACTTTCGGCCTGATGCTCCGCGATCGGGATCAGCAGACGTCGAGCTATCTCGATGTCGCCGACCGACTTTGCGCGGCCGTCGGTGTCGCGGCAGGCCAAGGTGATCGCCTGCTCGTAATCGACCATCTCCTCCGGCCCCCGGAGATTCGCCGATGCGATCATTGCGAGTTCGTAGTCGGCGATTCCTTCTCTTAGCTGCTCCCAGCGCAGGCTCGATACGGGTCCTTCAGCGCCGGGATAGACGAAGAACACGTCGCCGGTAGGCCAGAGCCCCCATTCGGGGTGAGAGTAAGGGTCGTCAGGCCAATCGTTGTAGCTCCATCGCAGGAAGCCGTCGTAACCGCCTTGAACTGCCAGCCACGGCAGCATCCTGGATTCCACCAGCGGGGAGAAGAGAAATGTATTCGGGTAAGCAGGTCCGCAGCACACGTAGAAACTCGTCGTCATCTCCGCCGTGTGAGGCTTAGTAGTGCCGCTTGGCCTGTCGCGGTTCAGAAGCTGCGCGATTCCCATCGCGGAGCGCTCCGGCGGTGCAACTTGCGCCACGCCGCGCTCGTTGAACCCGATCTGAAATGCCAGATCGTCGATGCTGGGGTAGAGATCCTCCTCGGTGTTGCCGGCAAGGGCGATCTTGATCTCCGGCGCGTGTTCTTCCAGAAAATCGATCACGGCCTTCATCGTATCGGGGCGCCTTTCGTCGAAGGCGATGTACGTCTTATCAAGCCAGCCTCTGCTGTCCAGATGAGCGACGAACGCCCGCAGGAACGATCCCCAGGTGGATGTGTAGAACCTATCGCCGACGGCGGCTTCAACGCGCTTGATCTCGCCCGCATCGGCGTCAAAAAACTCGATCGTGTTGCCGCCGTTCTTGTCGCCCTGAACGATGGTGTAGCAGTGAATTGCCCGATCGATGCCGCAGCTTTCGTGGAGCTCGACGTAGCGGTCGAACGTTGCGAAATCGAAACTGAACTCGCCGCCGCGCCTGACCCAGCGGATTGAGTTCGGGTACGGATCGCGGGTCTGGGTTCCCCAGGGCCGGTAACAGATCGGCGCGATAACTACTTTTTGCCCGTGTGAAGCCAGGTCCTCGACGTAGGGCCGCAGCAGGCGAAAGTGTTCTTCGGAGAACAACTCGACCCCATGCCACCGCGCGACCGGCGCGGGGTTCATCCACACGTTCAGAAGGAAATTCCAGTTTCGCACGTCGGGCAGGTCAACGTTCGCAACCTCGACCTCGATGTGATTCGCTGCGACCTCGACTCCCCCGAGCTTCAGCGCGGCCGTTCCGCGGTAGATTCCCGCGGGGATGCCTAGCGGCACTCGAACGCTTATGTGCACGGCAGCGCATTTCTCGACCGAGAACTCCTCGACCTCATACAACGGATCGCACACCGTTCCCGCTTCTGGGGTCCAGACCGTTCCGACCAACCTTGTAGAGATCGAATCAGCGGGTATCCTGCCGTTTTCTGAAGTGAGATCACTGACCTCAAGCCGCGCGGCTTGCGTCGGTTCGTCGCCGACGATTAGTGCGGCGAGCGACGTAACCTGGTTCCGGCATGTCAACGCCCGCAGCGGTGCTTCGTAGACCCCCGCCTCAACCGACGGCTGCGAGTCGGGAGCCGGCGGCCTCAGTAGCGGCTGCCAGGCGAGTACGGCATAGTTGGGCAATTCACAATCCCCCTTCCCGATTACTGGTGACGAGCTGGGCAGTCGGACACTTCGCGAAAACCGGCGGATTCGTGCAACGGCCGGCGCGCGTCTTCCCCGCGCACCAAAAAGGGCACGGGCTCAATTGAACGCCGTGCCCATTATACTCGATTCGGCTTCCGGCTATCGAACCGGCTCGACCTGGTATACCGAAGCGGCTACGCCTGTGGCTTTCAGTCCGACGGGGCTTAGCGCGTCGTATAGAACCTCCTCGGGAGTCGCGCGCTGCGCCCCTACATACCCAACGTTCTTGCCAAGATCTCCAGACGCGATGATCGCGACTCCATACTCCCGGCAGACAACCCGCAACACGTCGCGTACAGTCACGTTCTCCAGCATAAAGCTCCTCAGCAGGCTGCGCCGATTAAGTTTGGCCGGCAGGAACAGCGATTGATATCGCCCCCATTCCCCAATGCTCCACGCGATGTGAACAACGGCGACGGAACCAGCCGACGGAGCAGGCACCTTTATCTGGGACCCGGCGCCGGCCGCAAGCGAACCACTGTATTTCGTGCCGTCCACCTCGACTTCAAAAGCAACTTGCTTCTTGCTGGTGGTCCCGAGTCGCACCGAGTACGTTCCAGGCTTTTCCGGCTCTACGCTGATCTGCAGACCCGGGCCGCTGGTCTTTGGACTCCACGGCAACGGCGTGCGCACAGCATTATCGTCGATGCTGCTGATCGGAGCCGGCGCGGGCTTCTGGGGCAGCAACAGGCTTGCAATACCGGTCCGCAGCGGCGGGAACAGCTGGAAGGCTAGTACAAACAGAAGAATGGCTGCGATCCCGACAGCCGCGGCACGCACAGGCACCCGGATCGTGAATACGTGTTGCCAGTCCACCGTCCACCACCTGACCGGCGCAGGCGCCGCTCTCTTTGCTCTTTCTACCTGCGCCATCACGGTCGCGTGGAAATCGGCCGGAGGTTCGACCTCGGGTATTGAATCTAGCATAGCAACCGTCGCGCGAAAGCGCTGGTACGCTCTTCGACACGACTCGCACGCCGACAGGTGCTCTTCGACTCGCGCGGTGATCCTGCCATCCGTGGCGTTCTCCAGATACCTGGAGAATAGATCCCGGACTTTGCCGCATTTCATATCAGATTGCTCCGTTTATGACCCCACAATTCGTGAAACGACAGCTCCGCCGGCGCTGCCGGATGCTCAAGACGCGGCAAGTATGCGCTCGGCCACGATATTCATTCTCGTACCACTGAGCTTTCTACTCACAGGCCGGCCCTACGTCGCCCTTAGCTTCTCTGAGGTTCCGCAGCCGGGTGCCTAAACGATTTCGGCATCACAAACCGGGCCGCTCATGCGACACGCCCCTGCGCCTGCGCGTGACTCTAATTGCTAGGACTGGCCATCTAATCAAAAAGTTCCGGCTCCGACTCCAATATTTCAGCCAGCGCCAGCCTCGCTCTGTTCAGCCTGGATTTTACCGTGCCAATCGGCAGGCCCAATATCTCTGCGATTTCTTCGTAGCTGCGGTGCTGAGCGTGATAGAGCGTCACGATGATGCGCTGATAGTCCGGCAGTGAGTTGATAGCGCGCTGCAGCGCGCGCATTCTTTCCTTGTTTTCCAGAACCTCGTCCGGGGTAGGGCCGGTATCTTCGAACTGCCTGGTCACCGAGTTCTCATCCAGCTCGACAGCCTCATCGAGCGAGCTCACCCGATGTGACCTAGAGCGTTTGCGCTCGTCGAGGTAGACATTGGTGACTATGCGGTATATCCACGTGGCAAACTTCGCGTCGCCCCGGAACGTGTGTATCGAGTGGAAAGCGCGGATGAAAGCTTCCTGGGCTACGTCGCACGCGTCGTTGTAATTGCCGGTGATTCTGAGGGCGCAGTTGAAGACCTGTTTCTCAAAGCGGCGGACAAGCTCGTCGAATGCGGCTGTGTCCCCGGCCTTGCACCGTTCGATCACGGCGTGTTCGTCGAAGCGGTCAACGCCTTTTTGCCCGTCCGAGTTGAGCCTGGATGATCTCTCCAGCAATTCAAGCTCCCCCGCTATGGCGGGTCACTGTGAGCAAGGCTGTTCTGCAGCAGGATCGGTCGTGTGTCGTGAGCGCTTTCCCGACTTCCAGGAGAACGGGCGCGGTCGTCTGTTGCTTACATACAGGCCGGCGCGAACCGCCTGACGCATTCTCGCCGGTTGTCAACCTGCCCTTGCCGCCGTGTCCTGCCGCAGAGCCATATCGAGCGCCGCCTGCTCTTCGTCAGAGAGAGTTCGCTCGCTGCGTCCGTTGAAGATGGCCTTAGCGTAGAGCCGAGAATCCTGCCGGCCGTAAAGGCTCGACATCGCAACGCCGTTGCCGTTCCCATCGAGGAAAACAACCGCGAAGCTCTGTTCCCCACCGACGTCATCGAAAGCGTCAAACCTAACCAGCCCCATCCTCTGCATGCACCCAGCTATCGCCTTATCCTGCTCGGCCTGCTTGCGCGCGATCTCATCAAGCCGCAATTCGATTCGCTCGATTGCGTTTGTCTGCTGCGTGAGACAGTCCACGATTTCGCCGGCGGTAGCGTCCGTAAGTTTCGTGTTGTAGCGCCTGCCGAGCCTTGCAAGCCTGCGAGACAAACAACCCACAACAATAAGCAGGATCACACTCAGAGCCGAAAGCCCTAGAATGAAAAAGGCATCATATGCCCTGAGGAAGCTAAAAACGTCGCTCATCGGCGAGTTTACACCCCACAACCAATCTGCAATACATCGCGATATGCGTTGATTATAACACAGCCTCGGCCATTGCGAGGACGTTTTCAGGGGGCACGTTTGGAAGCAGGGCCTCGTGCGAGGGGCTGACGACCAGGTTCGGGCCCAGCACACCCATCACCCGGCGGACCTCCGCCTTGACCTGTTCCGGGGTGCCGTGAACCAGCAGTTCCTGTGTGTCGATCCCGCCCACAAATGCTATCCGGCCCTTGAAACGTTGAGCCAGACTCTCCGCATCCATTCCGCGCGCTCTGGCCTGCAGTGGGTGCAGTGCGTCGATCCCGATCTCGATAAATCTGTCGATTATCCTGTGAATAGATCCGCAGCAGTGATGCATAACCTGGTAGCCGTAGGCGTGCGCCTGTTCGACAAGCTTGCGCGTGTAGGGCATAACGAACCTGTCGATCTCGTTAGGGCCTATTATGAGATCGAGCTGCGTGCCCAGGTCGTTTCCGAAGAAGAACGCGTCCATTTCCGGTCCGGCAAGCTTGAAGAACCGGCGGTTGGCTTCCAGGTAAAACTCGCACACGTGCCTGGTCACCGCGTCGACGACATCAGGATGAGTGAACATCTTGACGAAGTAGTTCTCCATCCCGAAGTGGTCCGCTACAATGTGGAAAAAGCAGGACCACATCCCGCTGGCGCGGTAGACGTCGCCTGCGTTGCGCAACTGGTCGAGGACTTCTGTGAAGTCCAGGTAATCCGGCGACGGCCATCCGTCCCAGGCATCGACCTCGGCGGGGTCCTCGCAGTCAGCGAACACAGGCACCGCGCCCTCGGATATGCCGATCCTGACGGCGTTGAAGAGCGGTTTCCCCTCGGGATGCTTATACGAGAGCCAGTCGCACGGCAGCCAGACCAGGTCGTCGCCCAGGTGGCGCCTAAGCTGCTGTTCCGTCGAGAATCCGAAGTGCTTCAGGTAGATCGGCCAGGTGTCCGGATGCGGCATCCCGAGCCAGAACCCGCACCGATCCGGCTGCCCGCCAGCGAATATCGTCTTGACTCGCTCGCGACTCGTCACACCGCTACTCCCACAGCCCAATCATAAACTCCGCTATCTTGTCGGACGCGCCCGGGAGTGTCTCGTGCGCGAAGTCGGGGTAGATCAGCATATGTTTCTTTGAAGTGATCTTGTTGTATGCGGCGAACTGTGTCGAGGGCGGACACACGGTGTCCATAAGACCCGTGAGCATCAGCACCTCGGCCCTTATCCTCGGAGCCAGATGCTGGTTGTCGATATAGCCCAGCCTAGTGAAGATTTCTTGCTCCCGCTCGTGTCGGGGGTCGAACAGTCTGAAATACGTAGCGAGCTCCTCATAGGCGGCCCTGGCGTAGTCTAACTCCCATACACGCAGGTAGTCGCACAGGAAGGGGAATTTCGCCGCCGCACGTTTTATCCGCGGTTCGAGCGCGGCGCAAGCCAGAGTCAGACCTCCGCCCTGTGAACCGCCGAGGGCTCCGACACGGTCCGCATCAACCTCGGGCATCTCCATCACGATTCCCGCAAGCTGGGCGCAGTCGAGGTAGATTGAGCGGAAAAGAAGCTTGTCGGGCGAGTCATCCAGTCCGCGTATGATGTGGCCCTTGAACGTGTTCCCCTTGACCCCGCCGACGTCCTCCGAAAGCCCGCCCTGCCCGCGGCAGTCGAGTGCAGCGACCGAGAAGCCCTGGCTCACCCAGCCCATATGCGCGAACCAGTCACCGCTGTTGCCGGAATAGCCGTGGAAGACGACGACCGCCGGATGCGGCTCCGGGGCGTTCGTCGGCCGAAGATACTTCGCGTGCACCCTCGCGCCTCCGACGCCTGTGAAGTAAAGATCGAAGCACCGAACGTTCCTGAGCTTGGTGTTGTGCGGGATGAGTTCGATACTCGGGTCAATGCCGCGCATTTCGGCAATCGCGCGGTCCCAGTATTCGTCGAAGTCGTGGGGCCGCGGGTTGCGGCCCTGGTAGGTCGTTAGTTCATCAAGAGGCTTGTCAATGAGCGGCATGTACGGATTATCCTCCGGTGTCCGCGCTCCTCATTAACACAAGGGCGGACGGTTGCAGTCGGGCACAGCCCCTGCCGTGCGTAATCAGGCCTAGGACGGCCCGCTCGAGCTTCGGTCCGCGGTTCAGTACACCGAGTTCTCGGTCTCCCTGTCGAAGACGTGCGTGCGGGCCATATCGAAGACGACGTCGATCTCCTGGCCCTCCCTGGCTCGGGTGTCGGCGTCTATGGAGGCTACCAGCGAGTGCTGGCCGCACGTGAGATACATGGTCACGATCGGCCCCATCGGCTCGATCACATCGACCGTCGCCTTCACTGTATTGTCGGGAGTAGCCTGCACGATCCCGCCCAGGTCTTTGTCGAAGATGTCTTCAGGCCGGACTCCGAATACGACCTCCTTGCCCACATACGGCTTCAGCAGCTCAGCCTTGTCGGCGGGTGCCTTGACCCGGAAGCACCCTCCGTCGATTGCATAACCCTCGTCACCGTCGACGATCTTCGCGTCCAGGAAGTTCATCGACGGGGTCCCGATAAACCCTGCGACGAACTTGTTTGCGGGGTGGTTGTAGAGCCCAAGCGGCGTATCGACCTGCTGGACGACGCCGTCGCACATTACAGCTATGCGGTCACCCATAGTCATCGCCTCGACCTGGTCGTGGGTGACGTATATGGTAGTGATCCCGAGGCGCCGATGGAGCTTGATCAGCTCCGCGCGCGTCTGGACCCGCATCTTCGCGTCAAGGTTCGAGAGAGGTTCGTCCATCAGGAAAACCTTCGGCTCCCTCACAATGGCTCGGCCCAGAGCGACACGCTGCCTCTGCCCGCCCGAAAGCTGCTTGGGCTTGCGGTTCAGAAGGTCCGAAAGGCCCAGGAGCTGGGCAGCTTCGGCGACCCGCTGCCTGATCTGCTCCTTGGGCACTTTGCGCAGCTTGAGGCCGAACGCTATGTTGTCGTACACCGACATATGCGGATAAAGCGCGTAATTCTGAAATACCATGGCTATATCGCGGTCTTTGGGCGAGACATCGTTTACCAGGCGGTCTCCGATATAGATCTCGCCTTCGGTCACTTCTTCTAGGCCCGCGATCATGCGCAACGCGGTGGTCTTACCGCAGCCGGACGGCCCGACAATTACAAGAAATTCTTTATCTTCGATCTCCAGGTTGACGTTGTTGACCGCGACGACGTTCTTGAACGTCTTGGTCAGGTTCTTGAGGACAACTCTGGCCATGTGAGGCTTTTCCTCCGCCTTCGCTCCGGGCAGGTCCCAATCTCGCCGGAGCGGCTACATAACACGTTTCCCCGGGACAGGGGCTACCGCGATTATACCGACGGGCAACAAAGCATGTCAACGAGGTTTATCAGTTCAGCCTTGCAGGCGCAATCCCCCAGCGTCCGTCATCCAGAACTCGATTCAGGATCCATCGTTTTGGCGCCCAGACGCTGAAACAAGTTCAGCGCGACTTGAGTCCCGCAGAACCGAACTGTCTCCTGATAACCCGCGGCTATTGACAGTTGGTGAGCGCGGGTGTACACTTGGTTTGTGTGCAGGCGGGCGGACTGTTGTCCCCGGCTGCCACTGGAGGCAAGCGGCGTGAAGGTTGTTATTCTCGGCTGCGGCAGGGTCGGATCCACTATAGCGAGCGCCATGGCTCGTGATGGGCACGACGTAACGATCATCGACCAGAACCCCGATTCGTTCAGACGTCTGGCGTCGGATTTTTCCGGAAAGAAGCTTGTCGGCAACGGGATCGACGAGGACACGCTCCGGAGGGCAGACGTGGGTCGTGCGGACGCGTTTGTGGCGGTAACGAACGGCGATAATCGCAACATTATGTCGGTGCAGATCGCGAAGGTGAGGTTCCACGTGCCCAAGGTGATAGCGCGAATCTACGACCCGATTCGGGCAAGCGCCTATGCGGGCCTGGGCATTGAGACTGTGTGCACCACGTGCGTCGGCGCCGGGCTGATACTGGACAAGGTGCTGGGGCGCGACTTCAGCGGCCTGAACGAATACGCGCGGCTCGGGATCGGCATTGAGGAGATCTGCCTGGAGGGTGGCAGTGAGTAAGGGCAGCCCAATGTACGTGATCATAGTCGGCGCGGGCAAGGTCGGTTACTACCTGGCGAAACAGCTCGCCCAGGAGGGCCACGAAGTCCTTGTGATGGAAAAGGACCGAAAGATCGCGGAAGCTCTAGCTGACGAGCTCGGCGACGTCGTGATGCACGCTGATGGGTGCGAGATGCGCTCGATGACCGAAGCCGGAATGGGCAGAGCCAACGTTGTGGTTGCCGTGACCGGGGATGACGAAGACAACCTGGTCATCTGCCAAATGGCAAAACGCCAGTTCGGGGTTCAGAGGACCATAGCCCGCGTCAACGACCCTAAGAACGAAGCTCTTTTCCGCGAGCTGGGAATCGATCAAACTGTCTCGAGCACCCGGATCATCTTCAACCTCATAGAACAGCAGATAGAGACAGGGCAGGTAATCCCGCTGGCCGCTCTCAGGAAGGGCGAGATAGAAGTGGTTGAAGCCGACATCACGGCCGACTCGCCGGTAATGGGAATGCGGATCGGTCAGCTCGACTTGCCCCCGAACACGCTCATCATTTCCGTGATCCGCGATGACCACGCATTGATCCCGCACGCAGATACCAAGCTACGACCGGGCGACAGCGTCATCGCAATGATCAAGTCCGAGCGCGAAAAAGAGCTCAGGGCGGTTTTCAGCAAGTCGTCGGGCTGATACAAGTTAATCCTCGTTCCCTGTGAAATCACAATCGGCCTGAGGTTACCTTTGGCAACAGGACTCTGCTGAGGTTGTTGCGATAGAACGCAGGCCCGGCGGTTTCGGTGATTCGATGCTCCTAAACTAGGCGGGAGAAACGCGGAAAAGCACTTGTCGCAACAGTCCGGTGGTGCACGAGCAACATCGGTCGTGTGCGATGAGGGGGTGGGGATGGCTACGGAACCGCGCCGTTCAAATGGGCGATTCAAATGTGGTCTGACAGGCTTCACGCTTGTCGAAGTGCTCATAGTCGCCGCGGGTCTCGCGATCCTCGTCTCTATACTGATGCCCATCTTCTCACGGGCAAGGCAGCTCTCCTATCGCGTTCAGTGTACCTCCAACCTGCGCCAGCTCGGGGCCGCATTCCATCAATATGCCCTCGACTGGGGAGGATACTGGCCCTCGCCGGGCGGGCTGGTAGGTGACCGCAGCTACTGGTCCCAAAAGGGCGGCGGGGGGCTTTATCCGTATGTCCGACAGCGCGGCCTGCATTCAATCTGGTGCTGTCCCCTGCTCAGCGAGTGGTACGGGCAGTTTCCGGCACGAAGCTATTCGATGAACAGCTACCTGAGGACTTGCCGCTCGTCCAGCAATCCCACGCTTGTCTTGCCGGACATGGAGTACCCGGGCTGCATCAACCAGCTCTGCGGAATCAGCATCTACGCGATTCCGGAGTCGCGCGCGACGATATTGCTCTTCGAGGGCGTTCCTAGGACACGGGAGTTTGAGGACGTAGCCTACACCGAAGACGCTATTTACTATGTTTATAGGTGCGCCAATTGGGCCTGGGTGCGCGGGTTCCGGGCCGACATCCTTCACACGATTGACTCCGGCCGCCCCTGGCACGGCAGGTTCAACAACTACCTCTACTGCGACGGCCACGTTGTGTTAAGAGAGCCGGGCCGCTGGAACGGCGTGAATATGCTGGCAGGCTGGGACGAGATGTATGAGTGGTACGTTGACAAGGCGCGGTTCCGCAAAAGGTATCCAATCTCAGCCCGATAGGTCGACAGGTTGCGCATTGCGGTAATTATCCGTCGGTTCGATCGAACCGACGGATAATCCGGCTGTTTAATAAGCCGCTTCTCAGGCTCTTGCGATAGGGGGCCGGCGATTCGAGGCTCCTCGACCAAGCGAGAGAACCTCCGGAAACGTCCGGTTTGCGTTCTGTCGCAACAATTTCTCTGCAGGAAGCGGGCACTACCCGCGGATGATCAATACCGCGCAGTTGCCCTGTCCGAGACTGCCTGGACTTCGTGAAGGCATACGTCGTCGTACCACACTGTGCCGTGGGTGAAGTGGTGCTGCAGGTAGATCTTCGCGAACGCGGCATCAGGCGGCGCGGCTGCGGTAAGACTGATCGGTTTCCAATCGTGCGTGCCGACGTTGTTCCTGTTGGACTCCGGTTCGCGCGCCTCGCCGATGAACTGCCCTTTCGCGTCAAGCCAGTATACGCTGAGCCGAAACCACTCCCACTTCTCCGTGAGGCCGTCCATCTTCACCCAGACGCTGCAGGAGTAGATCTTGCCCGGCCTGACGGCGCCGGGTCTGGTCGTTTGCGCGATGGCCTGCAAACCGAGTTCGGTAGGGCACGGATGTTGGACCTCCCTGCCGCCATCTATGTGATAACAGTAACCCCCGGCCTTTATCCACCTGTAGTTGAACCCCCGGCTGCCCATTCGCTGCGAGAACTTGCCGGAGTGCTTGACCTTCGAATCCAGCGCGTATATCTCCGGATGAGGTCCTCCGCAGACCGTTTCCCAGTCGCGTCCGACCCCTTTCTGCCTGCCGTCGGGGCCGCCGTCGCCCTCTTCGAACCCGCCATTGGAGATCAGGTTGGGCTGAGCCGGCGAGGACGCAAGTGCTGACACGCAGCACGCAAAGAGCAACACCGTGGCGAGAGTAGTTGTCACGAAAGCCGCCCCCGGGGATGATTTCGACAGCCGCGGCGTGTGGTCCTCGTGTGATATACTGTAAATACAAGGTCGTTGCGACTTAACGCAACCGGGGCGTTTCTGTCGATTCGAAGCTCCTTGACTGAATTGGAGATCAACGAAAACGCGCCTACCTTAACAGCCTGAGATGTAAGACAGTTTAGACAATAACGAGGCGGGTGAGCCATATGAGCGGTCGCAGGGTGTGTGTTTCGGCAGTTGTTCTTGCGATTCTCTCGGCGTCCGCGTGCGCGGGTGCATCCTACTTCTACAGCTTCGAGTCCGGAAATCTCGAGGGTTGGGCAGCGGATGCGACCGATCAGGGCATCTGCCCGTGGCACATCGTGCCCTCCACGAAGCTCAGGTATCACGGATTATGGTCGCTCGAGTATTACATGAACAACTTCAACGACGCCACGAAGATATGGATCGAGCGGTCCTATGAGGTGCCGGCCGGGCGCCGGTACGACGTCAGCCTGAGCTGGAAGCTGGCTACAAAAGACGCCTACGTGGGCGCGTGCCCCATCATCGCTTATATCGGCGACCGCGATCCCGAAACGCGGGACGACGCATTCCAGATCGTCGGTTCTACACTGGGTGACGGCTCGGGCAACTACGTCTGGATCTCGCCGAGCTACGTGCGCACCGGTGTGCTTCCCTCGGGCAGCGGCTCGACTCAAGGGAAGATATGGGTTGCCATCGGAATATGGGGGACGTTTGAAGTTACCTACTACTGGTACGTGGACGCGGTTACGGTTGAGATAACCGAGTCCGCCTCGGCCGTCTCCGTCGGCCAGGCGCGGCAGGCCCCGGACGGCACGCGCGTGTTCTTGCAGGCAAAAGTTGCCTCAAGCGGCTGGAACGATCTTAACTCGTCGGACCCCTTGCTCAGACGGATCTACGTCGAGGAGCCGAACCGGAGCGCCGGGGTGATGGTCAAGCACTACCGGACGTTCTCAGGCGACCCGGTGCGAGGCGATGTCCTGGATATCTCTGGCGTCATGGCAACCGTGGACGGCGAACGCGTCATAGACTGCGCGACGATTGCCAAATCTCCAGATTCGCCCTCCGCCCTGCCCGTAGAATCGCTCTACATCCGGAATGTGAGCGTCGGGGGCGGGCCGTTCGGGCCTTACGTGCCGGGGGTGGCTGGCTCGTTCGGCCTCAACAACTCGGGATTGCTGATAAGCACCTTCGGAAAGGTGGTCTCCACGGGCACGGGCTACTTCGTGATCGACGACGGCAGCCGGCAGTTCGCGTGTGGCAAGTCGGTGGTGAGCGGTCTGGCCGTCTCAACTGCGGATGCTTATGCGGGAATCCCGATGCCCGCAGTGGGCAGTTATGTGTCGGTCACCGGCCTCTGTGGCGTGTTCTCGAGCGGAGGCCACTATTACCCCATCCTAAGGCCCCGCGCGCCGGGCGACGTGGTGCAGGTAATTCCCTGAACGCGGACCTTGCGATGGTCCGTCACGATCCCGATGGTCCGGGGTATGTTACCCCGGACCCAAGTTGCGTGGGACACGTCTTGACGCTCCGGCTTATGCTACCCCGGGCTACGTGCTACCGCCGAACGATCATGGCTGCTGCTCGAAAGAGGGCGGCTTTTTGAACCTGACCACGAATCCGCTCGCCGGCTCGCCGACGGCTTGGCAGAGCCTGTGAAGACTTGCAACCAGTTGGACGGCGCTCATATGCGTCTCCAGGTAGAGGGTTTCTCGACCCGTATCAATCTTCTTCGGCTCCAACATGCTCTTGCCATTCGGGTGCGTGGGCTCTGAGTCTATCAACCAGCGCTCCGCGCGCTCACTGCTGCGATAAGGCGGACGAGGAAGCTTGTCCCGCTTCCCCAGCCACTCCGCTATCCGCCACGCGACGTACTTCCAGTGGGCCGTACTGGCCGTGGAGTTGTCGGGAAAGCTCACTTCGGCCGGTTTCGTACCCCAGAGGCGATTCCGAATGTCGAACAACTCGGACAGTGTGTAGGTGTCCTTCGAGGACACTGCGGCGGGAGTGGGCAGTACAGGCATATCCGGTACCGGTGACACCGGCGCCGCTGCGGAGAAGTACGCCGCAACGTCCGCAGCCTGCACACCTGCGATGCCGAGTTTCTTCAGCACGTTCGTGATCGCTTTGACGACTTCGCTATCCCTGTCGGGGAGTTGCTGATCGAGCACACACCGCACTCGCGAGGCAGTTACGTATTCCCCGAGCTTGTCCGCCGTAACCGACGGCCTGGACAGAGCAAGCATGAAATCCAGGAAGCCCGGATCATCGAGCTCCGCGCGCGCGACAAGCCGTTGCGG
>JBMFPI010000016.1:0-20020 GCA_049969195.1 Armatimonadota bacterium | reverse complement strand
GCAGACGTCCAGGATCACTTCAGGTTCACTTATGAGATCGTCAGGGGCTGCGCGCTGGCACGCAAACTAGGGGAGGTCCAGATCAAGACGCGCGACGACGCAGCGCAGGCTGTGGGTGACATGCTCGGGGTATTGAAATCCATCGCCGCCGCGGAGAGGGTTCACAAAGAGAAACGGCTTAGCGACCCGCGCTACAGCCATGTCTACTACCAGGGGCCGCGGTTCGAGAAGAAGTTCCGAGGCTGGGAGGCCGTGGTCGCCGACGGCATCAAGGCCGGGATTGAGCGAGTCTGTGAATTCGGCCGCACGAAGCTCCCACAAGAAGAGTTCGCCACGATTCTTGCCGATTTGCGGAGTCGGCTTTCGGCGGATCCGGTAGCCGAACGGCTCAGGCTGCTCGATTCTGTGCCGCAGCTACCCGGCAGCTCGGCGCCACCACGACTTGCGGCGCGGCGGGAACATCAATGAACCCTCATCGGTCTCGTCCTGGCGCTCGTCCTCGCCCTCGTCCGGGGGTGAGTCTGGTGACAGCGTTACGACCTCAGGCTCTGCGCGGGCAGTCTCGATCCCGGGTTCGGGATCATGTTCATCGACCCGTGACGCTTCGACGGCCGGCGGCTCGCCCCTGCGAATGCGATCCCAGATGGACTCCCGCTCACCGAAAACTCGCTGCGACTCTTTGAGCAACTCGTCGCTTGCGAGGTCCGACGCTGTGCCGCCCTCGGGGCCCTCGAGGTCTATCAGTTCCGCGTCCTGGATACCGGTCTTCTTGAAAAGCTCGTTGATGCGGGCTACTCTCTCCGCCCATTCGGCCTTTTTGGGCTCGGGCAGGGCCTTGGCCATCTCATTGAACTCTATCGAGGTGAGCGCGATGGCCTCCTGGGTGCGGTTGAGCATAATGTTGGCACGGTTGAGCATCACATTGAGCTCTCGCTGCCTTTCGAGAAGCTCGGCGATGATCTCGTTGGTTCTCTGTTCGCGCGCGCGGGCATCCTCATACTGCATGCTCAGGAGCCTACCCTTCTCCCTGAGCGCGGCAAGCTGCCGGCGGGCGCGGTTGAGCTTGTCCTTCAGAGCCGCTATTTCCTGCTGCAGTTCCTGTATTTCCAACGGTGCCTCTCCAACACGACCATTATCGGCGGATCAGGCTCGTGATGCAAGTGCTGTTAGACCCTGGCCGTTGCGATAGGAACGTTTGCGGCCATTTCCCCTGTCGGTTGGGGAGCGTCGAGTCGCCGAAAATGACGGGTTACGTTTTGTGCCAGCACCTTTCGACCTTTCCGCATCAAATACGCGCGCGATGCCGTCAGGCGTTCCGCAGCGCGATCGACAGCTTTGTGTGCTGCGGAGACGACTGTGCCGCACAAACCGGGCGAGCCAGCACGGGGCTGAGTTCCCGCAAGATGCAGAAGGAGTTTATCACCCTCATCCCGGCCCTCTCCCGTCGAGGGAGAGGGAGATATCCAAGCCTTTACACAATCCAGAAGGAATGACCCCCCTGGGTCCGGCGGTCGTTGACTTCTGTCCCTATTCATGCTAATTTGATAAAGCTTCCAGCGTTTGTTGACAAACGCGCTCATCTGGGCTGATTGCGGGCGTCACCAAGATGACCAGGCAAGTCGAAGATACGACCGCAAAGCGCGAGGAGCCCTTCAGCGGCCGATCCGGTGCCCGACCTCTGGAGCGGAACGGGTTCAGCGGCACGCTGCACCACGCCAACCGTGAGGCTGCATCTGAGGAGACCCCCGGCAACGCGCCTGCCTCCCACCTGAACCGCGAATACCGAGAGAAAGACAGCCTGCTGAAAGCCATTTGGGACCTTTCGCCCGACCTGCTCGCCATCAAGGACACCGGCTGCGTATACCGTATGGCGAACCGTGCCTTCTGCGAATGGGTCCAGGTGAGCGAGCGGGAGATAGCGGGTAAGACCGATGCCGACCTTTTTCCCGACGATTGGGAGGCTTTCAGACAGGCAGACATGGAAGCGATCCGAACGGGCAGGCCGGTCTTCCGAGAGGAAACGCGCCGCACCCCGCGCGGCGTTTTTCATTTTCATGTATCCAGGGTCCCGTATGGCCAGGAGGATGGAGAACCGCTCGGGCTGTTCTGCGCTCTGAGGAATATCACCGAGCTGAAGGAACTGATATCGCGCGCTCAAAAGGCTCTCGGCTCGGCCAGAAGACACGCCCAGGCACTGCAGCAGTTGATTGACAGCATGCCTGCCGGGGTAGTGCTTTTGGACTCGGACTTGAGGCTGGTGGCCTGGAACAAAGTGTATCTTACTTACTTCGATCCGTCGATAGAGTGGCGCGCGGGACGTCGGATCGAGGAAGTGATGCCGCTAGCGGAGGAGGCGGGGATAGTCTCGAGGTTGCGCCGCGCTCTGCGCACAGGGCGGCCCATCGGAGTGCGTGACTTTCGCTACGACGGTCTCAAGAGAGGCACGACCTACTGGCACGGAGCGGCCGTGCCTGTTCAGCTTGAGCTAGAAGGCGGAGCCGGTGCCGCCCTGGCTCTGGTCCTGGTGGACGTAACCCCGGAGGTTACCGCGCGAGAAAAGTACTCACAGATAGCTGCGCTCGCGGAAGAGAGAGCGGCCGAGCTGGAAGCCGAGCGCACGCGTTTGAAGACGATCATCGACTCGATGCCCATCGCGCTGATCGTTTGCGACGCGGGTTTGAACGTAATCGCGTCAAACTCGGTGACCCGACATTACGCCGCAGCCTTGGGGCTTGGCAGGCGTTCGCTCAAGAACCTTATGGCCGACCTGCCCGCCGGAATTGAACTGCTCGACCAGAACGGCGTGCCGGTGGACCGCAGGTCCGACGTGATCACCCGATCGCTCTTGCGCAGGACGCATCGCGACCGCGTCATAACGTGTCGTTCGCCGGGCGGACCGACTATGACCCTCAGCATCAACACGGCTTTGCTGCGAGACGCCCGCGGAAAAACCTGCGGAGTGATAATCGCCGCTTCCGACATAACCGCACACGAACGCGCCAAGGAGGAGATCAGAGAGATATACAGGCGCGAACACGCGGTAGCGGAAAAACTGCAGGCCAGTTTCATGCTCGACCAGTGCCCGCCGACGCCTGGTTTCGAGCTTGCCCACACCTACCACGCGGCGCTCGACGAGGCGCTGGTAGGAGGAGATTTCTATGATGTGTTCCCGCTGTCCGAGGGGAAGTTGGCGCTTGTGATCGCAGATGTCGCCGGCAAGGGCCTGAACGCCGCCGTTTATACCGCGATGACAAAGTATATGTTGAGAGCCTACGCCCTCGAAAGGCCCGCCCCCGACCTGGTCCTTACCCGGCTCAACGAAGCCCTCGCCGCCTGCACCCCCACAGAGCTTTTCGTGACACTGATCTACGGCATACTGGACTGCACAACAGCGACGTTCACTTTCGCCAACGCCGGGCACGAGCAGCCGATCTATTATTCCAGTCGCGCCGGCCGCGCCGATTCGCTCGATGCCACGGGGCGTGCTTTGGCGTTGGTGCCCGGATCCAGTTATACAACGCACAGCGTCAGCATGGAAATGGACGATATCCTTGTGCTTTACACCGACGGCATCACCGACGCCGGTCACGGAAGCGATAGGCTCGGCAAGGACAGGCTTCTATCGGTCGTGGAGCGAGAGCGATTTGCCTGCGCAGACCGGATCGCCGGCGCCATTATGGAGGCCGCCGCGGAGCACGCAGGCGGAAGGCTCACTGACGACGCGGCGCTGCTGGTGGTGAGGGCTGTGCGGCGCTATTCGCGCGACCGGGCGCGCACCTCGCAGTAGAAATCGCGGCCGCGGCAGTCGTTGATGACCACAAGTGGGAAGTCGCGCACCTCGAGGCGGTGGATCGCCTCGCAACCCAGATCGGGGAAGGCTATGACCTCGCAGGAAATTACGCGCTTCGAAAGCAGCGCACCGGCGCCCCCTGTTGCAGCGAAGTAGACTGCCCTATGGCGCACGATTGCGTCGATCACCTCCTGCCCGCGCTCCCCTTTGCCGATCATACCCTTGAGACCCGCCGAGAGAAGCTCGGGGGTAAACGCGTCCATCCGCCCGGAAGTAGTGGGCCCTATTGAGCCGACAACCCGACCCGGCCCCGCGGGTGTCGGCCCGGCGTAGTAGATCACCTGGCCGGTCATATCAAACGGCAGCCGCTCGCCTCGCCGAAGCATCTCCACCAGCCGCGCGTGCGCGGCGTCGCGGGCTGTGTACACGACGCCGGATAGCAGGACCCGGTCCCCCGCTTCCAGATTCTCGATATCCTGATCCGACAGCGGTGTCGTCAGGTGCACGGGTTTTTCCTGATGGCGCATCACCGACCTCAGATCACAAACGACACGTGTCTTGCCGCGTGGCACTGCAGCGTGACGGCCGCGGGCAAACTAGCGATATGGCACGGATACGACTCAACGTGCACGGCAAGCGCGGTCGTGCGTCCACCGAGTCCTGCGGGGCCGACGCCCGTCGAGTTTACCGCCTCCAGCAGCTTAGTTTCGAGCCTGGCGTCCAGAGGGTTATCGGCGGGTTTGCCGATCTCACGCAATATAGCCTTCTTCGAAAGGATCGCAGCCTTCTCGATCGTCCCACCGAGGCCGACGCCGACAACAAGCGGCGGACACGGGTTTGAACCCGCCTCTCTCACCGTATCTACGACGAACCGCACGACGCCCTCGACGGCTTCAGAAGGCTTCAGCATTCTGACCGCGCTCATATTCTCGCTGCCGCCGCCCTTCGGCGCAACGGTGACACGCAGCCTATCCCCGGGGACGAGCTCAGTGTGGATCACAGCCGGCGTATTGTCGCCCGTGTTGACGCGGTCGAGCGGGTGCCGCACGATGGATTTGCGCAGGTATCCTTCTTCATACCCTAGGCGGACGCCGTCGTTGATCGCGTCGTAGAGGCTGCCGCCCGCGACGTGTGTATCCTGACCGATCTCAACGAATACGAGCGCGAAGCCGGTGTCCTGACAGATCGGAATCCTCTCCTTGCGCGCGATCTGCGCGTTCTCGATGAGCTGGTCGAGGACGTCGATTGCGACAGGCCAATCCTCGGTCTCCCGCGCACGCTTCAGGGCTTCCAGGACACCCGTCGGCAGGACTGTGCAGGCCCATATGCAGGCGTCCCGAACCCGGTCGGTTATCACCCGGGCGTCGACCTCACGCATATCAATCCACGTCCCTGCCCGCGATGCCGTCTCTGGTCAGGTTGATGTCCGGCAGCAGTCTCGGCCTGCTTACCAGCGGGCTGTCTGCGGGATGGATGCGACGGGTGGCCAGAAACCGAACATGACCGTCCGCGAAAAGATAGTTCCTTTCCCCGCTCCAGGGGTCGTTGCCGGTCTCGGCCGGATCGTCATACCAGCCGACTTTGTTCTTTTCGCTGTGAAGCGTCCAGTATTCGGCGGCAAGAACCTTTTTCGAGGCGAACCTGACAGAAGCACTCCTCATCGTCGTGCAGGGCAGTTTCGGATTGACGGCGGAGAACTTGGCGCGGATGTAGTTGGGGTTCTGGATGGCGTTGACCTGCTCAGGGGTCATGTAGAATGACGCCGAGTACGCATACGACGTGCCCGCATAGACGCCGGGCGGCGTCGGATCAGCAGGGCACGCCAGAACCATGTTGCGGCCAGCCGAGCCTGAAACAGCGACGTAGTTCCGGAGCGGCTCTCTCCAGTAATAACCTGCCCATAGATACTGATTGTCGGTGTTTGGGTAGCATCCGGCATGATCGGCCAGGTAGGACGCGAACGCACAGGAGATCTGCCGCAGGTTGGACTGACACCTCGCGCGAAGGCCCGATTTCTTTGACTGCACGTATACCGGCGCCAAGACCGCCGCAAGCACCGCGATCAGCCCCACGGCCGCGAGCAGCTCCATCAGGCTGAACCCCCGCTGCGACATAACGCGTGGACCCGACCTCACCGCAGTTTTCCCTCTCTACGTAGCCGGAAGAACTCGTATGCGAGCATGGAACTGGGCACCTCGACGACTGTGGCAAGCCTTTCGAATACCCTGGCAAGGGAGCGCTTGGTGATCTCGTCGGATTCCTCCGAGTAGTTGTACCGGTTGACCGCCTCGTTGATGATCTCGAGAGCGTGCGCAATGAAGTTGCCCTTGGTCTGGGGGAGCTGTCTGAGGTGGAGGCGAGCGTATCCACGGCTGATCTTCTCCGCCACTTCCTCCCAGGCCATCTCGACCTGCCGTTCCATCTCGCGGCGGTCTATGAGAACGCTGCGGCTGGCCTCCGCCGCCTCCTGCATTCTTTTCCACTCTTGGTACGCCTGCAGGGTGGTTCCTTCGACAACCCTGAGTCGGACCTTTCTGCCGATTACCTCGCTGAGACACTGCTCGACAATCGGCAGATTCTGGGTGCTGCGGATGTGGCCGGCCATCGGCAGGTCCGGGCTTGCGAAACCGACGACGAAGTAATCGCCGTCCATGGTAAGGCCGACACCAAGTTCGAGTGCGCGATACAGTGTCGGCTGGATTACCTTGTCCTTGACGCGCTCAGCGGCCTGAAGCCATATCTGATGAGCCTGTTGCTGTTCCATTGCAAGTGGATTATAGAGGGCTGGGAGGCGGTTGTCAACGTAGAGCGCCGGCGATCGGCGAACAGACCGCGCTTCCCATCAAGCCCACGACCGGTTTTGCAACCACTATCAGCGCCAGCGTAGCCGCTAGGCATACGGCGACGGCGGTGTTGACCGAGGCTGTCCCACGTATCTCGGGCTCGCCCTCGCCAGCGGCAAATAACATCAGGCGGACAACGTTCAAGTAGTAATAGGCCGAGATGACGCTGTTGGTCACTCCCAGAACCGCGAGCACGATCAGCTCCGGGTGGATCGCGCCTGCCCGAATTGCTCCTCCGAATACGAAGAGCTTGCCGAGGAAGCCGGCCGTCGGCGGAACTCCCGCCAGGGAGATCAAGAACACGGTCAGCGACGCAGCATAGAATGGAGATCGGTGCATCAGCCCGGCGTAGACATCGATTGCGTCCGAGCCGACGCGCTTGCCGACGGCAACCACCACCGCGAAAGCCCCCAGGTTCATGAACAGGTACGCGAGTGCATATATCAGCACGCCCTGCAGGTCCCAGGGCGCAGCGCCCGGATTCGGCACCTCGGCCTTGACTGCGGCGCTCGGCACGCTCCAGAGGCCGAACGCCCGCGCCGATCCGAACTGGGTGTGCATTGCGGTCAGCACCCCGATCATCAGGTACCCGATCTGCGCGATGCTCGAATACGCCAGCATCCGCTTGATGTTGCGCTGCGGGATCGCTACCAGGTTGCCGTAGAACATACTCGCGGCTGTCAGGACGACCAGTATCCAGTACCAGCTTAGAGAGGCAGGTTCGGCGGGGGTCGCAGCCACGGTGAGAAACCGCACAATCACAGCGAGTCCTGCGGCCTTGCTTACCACCGAAAGGAATGCAGTGACCGGAGTGGGCGCGCCCTGGTAGGTGTCCGGCGCCCAGAAGTGAAACGGAACCAGCGCCAGTTTGAACCCGAACCCCACAAGCGTAAACACTACTCCAACCCAGGCCGCGCCTGTGCCGCTTGCGCCGGCTAGTCCCTTTGCCAAGGCGGTCAGCGATGTGCTCCCGCCGGTCACGCCGAAGAGGACCGACATGCCGTACAGGCCGATCGCCGAACAAGCAGCGCCGTAGAGAAAATACTTCAGTCCGGCTTCTCCCGAACGGCGGTCGGTCTTGGCAAATGCGGCGAGGACGTAGCTCGTGAGGCTCAGGAACTCGATAGAAAGGTATATTGCGATCAGGTCGGACGCGGCTGCCACAAAAGCCGCAGCGGCAGTAGCAAACATCAGTAAAGAATAATACTCCGCCTTGTGAGTCTGCCTCTTGCCGAAGTGGTCAAGCGAAAGCAGCATCACGATCAAGGTGGCCGCAAACGCTATCGAGGTGAATATGGCGCCGAAAGGATCGACCGTGAGCTGCGCATGCCCGCCGGAGGTTACGAAGAGCGCGATGGCAGGGGCCCGGGTGGGCTCGTTCCCCACGAGCACATCGACGGTCCGGTCTATCCGGGCAAACGATTGTATGGTAGCCGCTGCAGCAAAAAACAGCCCCCCAAACATCAGCGCCGGCGCGAGGTACTGGGCCGGTAGCCAGTGGTCGAGCCCCTTATCCGGCCGCCGTGCCGCGATCACGCCCAGGATTAGCACCACAATCGCCGCCCCCGTCAAGTAGAGTTGGGGGACTATCAGTTTGATATCACCCACGTGCATTTCTGCCGCCTTTCCCCGCTGTTTTTGCTGCCGTCACTTGCGACCGTTGATCTGCCGAGATCGGAGTCGCTGCCAGAGAACGGCCTCGGCCCGGGTTTGCGTCTGCCTCAGTTTTCTTGACCTGGCGGTCTGGTTAGCCATCCCCCTCACCCTTACCCTCTCCCGCCAGGGGAGAGGGGATTTAGTGCAACAGGCCCACAATCGCCTGTGAGGCGCCGTTGAAGATCGCCAGGATCGGCATAGGCATCACGCCGAAAAGCAGGGTCAGCGCCATCAGCGGGGCGAGGCTCACGACCTCGCGTGTGTCGGCATCGGGCATGTTCTCCCATGTCGGGTTCAACGGGCCGAGAAGGACCCGCTGAATCGTCCACAGCATAAACGCCGCTGTTACCACCACCCCGATGAGCGCCAGGCCCGCAAGAAGCGGCGAGGCGTTGTAAGTGCCTGTCAGCACCGAAAGCTCCGCGATGAAACCCGTCATCCCCGGCAGCCCCAGCGACCCCAGGCTGCAGAACGAGAGCATTCCTGCGTAAATGGGTATCCTCGCGCCCAGGCCTCCGAAATCGGTCAACATCCGGGTGTGCGCGCGTTCGTAGATCACGCCCACGAGTATGAAAAGGGCGCCGGTCAGAAGACCGTGGCTGAAAACCTGCATCTGCGCGCCGTTCAGGGCCATTACCTTGCTGGAATGGCCGGCCATCGCCCCGCTTCCGGCAACCGCGCAGCCAAGGGTTACATAGCCCATATGGTTCACGGACGAGTACGCTATCAGCTTCTTGAAATCCCACTGTGCCATAGCCACGAGCGCGCCATAGACGATCGCAACCAACGAGAGGACCGCGATAATCCACCAGAACCGCTCGAACTGCTCGGGGAACATCGGCATCAGGACGCGCATGAAGCCGTACGTGCCCATCTTGAGCAGGACCCCGGCGAGAATCACTGAGCCGGCCGTCGGGGCCTCAACGTGCGCGTCCGGAAGCCACGTGTGGAACGGGAACATCGGAACCTTGATCGCAAACCCTAGGAACAGGCCCCAGAACACCAGCGCACCCGCGGTGGCCAACTCCGGCCCCGTGAACAGCCTTGCTCGTGCCAGCTCCATCATACTGAACGTATGCCCGCCCTGGAAATACATCGCCAGTATCGCCAGCAGCATCGCCATGCTGCCCACCATCGTGTAAAGGAAGAACTTGATCGCCGCGTACTCACGCCTCGGCCCGCCCCAGATGCCAATCAGGAAATACATCGGCACCAGCGAGACCTCCCAAAACACGAAGAAAAGCACGAAGTCCAGCGATACGAATACGCCCATCATCCCGGTCTCAAGGAGCAGAAACATCCAGAAGTACTCCTTGGGCCGCTCGTTGATGATGAGCGAATAGACCAGGCTGAGGGTTGTGAGGAGCGCGGTGAGGAAGATAAGTGGCACGCTGATGCCGTCCGCACCCATCGCGAAGCTCACGCCGAGCGAGGGAATCCAGGGCACGTTCACGCCGAACTGTATCCCGTTCGGAAACTGTGCGCCGGAGCGGTCATACGCAAACCACACCCAGACCGAAAGCGCGAGCGGGACCAGGCTCACGACGATCGAAGTCCACTTTATCGCGCCCGCGCGCTCCCTGGGTATGAACATCACGATCAGAACCCCAACAAGGGGCACGAACGTGATCAGCGGTAGAATCCAGCAATTGGGATCCATGCTTCCTCCCCGATATGGCCCGCAAGGACCACAAGGCTGATAATCACGAGCGCCGTAACGAGCAGGAACACATACTGCTGCGCGACGCCGGTCTGGAAGTATCTGAGCGCACTGCCGGCGGCCCTGGTGATCCAGCCGATCAGGTTGACCAGGCCGTCAACAACGGTTCTGTCAAACCAGCCCCACAGATCGGATGCAAGGCGCGTCATATAGCCCACGCCGTCCACGATCGCGTAGTCGATCACCCACTTGTCGAACATGAACGAGACCCAGGACGCGGCCATTAATGCTCGGATGATGGTGGCCTGGTAGATTTCGTCGATGTAATACTTGTTTTCGACCATCCTAGCGAGCCAACCGAAGCTGGGCTCCAGCTTCTCGATCTTCAGAACCGGTTTGAGCCAGATGATTGTCGCAAGCAAAATCCCTAGCAGCGCCGAGCCGGTAGCGAACATGAACACGGGCAGGTCGAACCCCCGGGGCATCCCTTCAAGCTTGTGTTCAAGGATTGATCCGTAATGATGCCCCAGGACGGGTATCAGGCTGTGCTCGAAAGCATTTGCCCACGGCGTCCCGACGTAGCCCGCGAAGATCGAAAAAACCGCAAGGACCACAAGCGGGATCAGCATTACCTTCGGGCTTTCGTGGGCATGGACGTCCTGCTTGCGAGGCTCGCCGTGGAAGGTCCTGTAAACAAGGCGGAACATGTACAAAGCCGTGATGAACGCCCCGATCACGCCAGCGCCGAAGACCACCCGATTCGTATGCCAGGCAATTGCAAGAATCTCCTCCTTGCTCCAACCGCCGGCGGTCACAAGCGGGATCCCGCACAACGAAAGCGTAGAAATCAGGAATGTCCAGTATGTCCAGGGCATCTTCTTTTTCAGGCCGCCCATCTCGCGGATGTCCTGCGTCCCGGTGCCGTGGATCACGCTGCCCGAGCCAAGAAAGAGATTCGCCTTGAAGAACGCATGGGTGAAAAGGTGAAACATCCCGGCCGTGTACCCGAAAACGCCCAGTGACATGATCATGTAGCCGAGCTGGGAGACGGTCGAGTACGCCAGCACGCGCTTGATGTCGTTCTGTGCGATGCCTATCGTCGCCGCAAAGAGCGCCGTGAACGCGCCGACATACGCCACTACCTGCAGCGCGACCCCGCTGGAGTCCGCGAGATAGACCGGATACATCCTTGCCACGAGGTATACGCCAGCCGCGACCATCGTAGCTGCGTGGATTAACGCGGATACGGGCGTCGGGCCTTCCATCGCATCCGGCAGCCAGACGTGCAGGGGGAACTGAGCTGACTTCCCAACCGCCCCACAGAAGAGCAATAGCCCCGCAATCGCGGTGAGAGGCAGCCCCCACGGTCCGATTACGTCGAGCTTTGTCAGGTTCTCAAACACGCCGGATCGGCCGAACAGGTTCAACGAGCCTGTCTTAAGATAGAGGAGTATCATCCCCGCCAGGAACCCGACATCACCTACGCGCGTGACAAGGAACGCCTTTTTCGCCGCGCGCATAGCCGATGGCCTCTCGAACCAGAACCCTATCAACAGATACGATGTCAGCCCGACAAGCTCCCAGCTCATAAACATCAGCACGACGTTGTTCGCGATCACAAGCGTCAGCATCGCCGCAGCGAAAAGGGAGTGATAGCCGAAGTATCTGGGGTAGCGGGGGTCGCCGTGCATGTAGCCGATGGAGTATATTTGCACGAGCGAGGCGACAATGGTTACGACCAGCAGCATCACGACCGAAAGCGCGTCGATCGAGAACCCCATATCAATCATCTGCCCGCCGACCGGCATCCAGGGGACCGTGACCGAGTACAGCCCGTGATACGCCGCCGACGCGCCTCCCAGGAACCACTGGAACGCAATTACGAGCGATATCACAAGCGATGCGCCTATCGCCCCGATAGCAACGTACGCACCCTCCCCCGGCGCCTTTCGCCCGAGCGCAAGGATCAGGCCGAAGGCGATCGCCGGTAACAGGGGTGCCAGCCAGGCGTGCTCAATCATCTAACCGCCCTCCGGCGGGGTGTCGGATGCTCATATCTGCTCACGAACCTTCCAGAACTTCTACGCTGGGCGGCCAGGTTTCCTGTTTGTCCGGCCACGCATTGCGAGCGCCCGCTTGCGCACATCGAACGTCCCCTCACCCCGACCCTCTCCCGCAAGGGGAGAGGGAGTTTCTGTGCCGCCGGAACGGTTCTCCCGCCGGGGGGAGAAGTAGTGGGATCCCTCCCTGTGCCGGGCCCTCTATCCCACACTCGCCGCCCTTCTATGTTGCGGGAACGGCTCTGACTGTTTGCCCAGCAAGGGCGCAACCAGCTCAATCAGGCCATCGCGTTATGATGGGTCACAAGTCCAGCGCTTTCGGTGATTCGACGCTCCTGAACCGAGCAGGAGAATCGCCGAAAACGCGCCTATCGCCGTCCCCTCCCTAACTCCCGCAGCGCACGGATCACTACCATCCTGTCTCCGCGCTCCGCTCTTTGCTGACGGCCCTAGGCTCCACGTCCTCCGATCTCCGCTATCAGCTACCGCCCGAAAACGTATCCGACTCCGAACGAAAACTCCATCGAGCCGTCCCCGACCACACCAGTGTCGATCACCAGGCCGGGGACGACGTCGGGGTAGAAGCGAACTCCGGTGTCGAATATGAACCGGCCCGGGTGATCGCTTGTGCCCCGGCGGGCAGTGTTAACGTATGCGTTTCGGAAATTGATGAAGGGCGAGTCCCACATCCCCTCCGCGATGAAGCTCACAATAGGCGACAAAGCAATCTCGAACCCGAAAACAGGCGAGATTCTCGACTGCCTGCTACTGCCGATACCACAGTGCGCGTCCACAAACCGTCCGGTGGCCTTATTATCCACAACCCGCTTGCTCGCCAACAGAAAGAACTTGCGTCCGTTGTGCACGTTCTTCAGTGGCTCGGCGTTGCGGTCGGTGTCGCCGATGTCCCGTATCGCAAGCGCCACAGCAGGCCTGCGCTTCGATTCCGGACATATCAGAAACTTCGCCCCGAGTGAGACCAGGTCGCTGTTGTCCAAAACCGGCCAGAGCGATACGTCGTACTGGTTGCTCTGGTAGCACGCTGAAATCTCGACCCGGTTGCTAATCCCAAAGGTTATCGGCGCGCGGATCTGTCGGTCCACGAAGCGCGAGTAGCTGAATATCTCGACGTGCTTTGACTCGCTGTAGCCCGCCGCGAACTTGCGGCCGCCAATCATCCGGGCGGTCGGCGTAACAAAAAGCCCGGAGAGCCCATGCCACGATTGACTCACAATCTGCTGCGGCTCCGGTTCGGCCAGCACGCACGCGCACATCGATAGCAAGACCGCCGCCAGAGAAGTGATTTTCAAAGGTTTCCTCCTTGGGATACCCACTCACCCCAACCCTCTCCCGCGATGGGAGAGGGAGTTCTTGTGCCGCTCGCACGGCTTTCCCGTCCAGCGCAGACGGAGAAACAAAGCATTCCCACACAAGATCTCAAACCGCAAATCGGCTAGAGCTTCATCGCAGTGATCTTGTCGGCGTCCACGTGCTGCTCAAGCCGGTAGATGTTGATCACTATCGCAAGGCCGACGGCCGCTTCGGCGGCGGCGAGTGTGATCACGAAGATCGCGAATACCTGCCCGGCTATCGTCGGCAGTTTCAAATAGGACCCAAAGGCGATGAAGTTGATGTTCGCGGCGTTGAGCATCAGCTCGACCGACAGCAGCATTCCGATAGCGCTTCGGCGCATCATCATACCGAAAAGGCCGATGCAGAAAAGCATCGCTCCGACTGTCAGAAACCAGCTTATCGGGATCCCGTACGCGCTATGGCTCACCGGGTCGATCCTCCTTCGCGATCACGATCGCCCCAACGAGCGCCGCCAACAGCAGCACCGACGCCAGCTCGAACGGAAACACATACGGCTGCAGCAGAGAAGCCGCTACCGCCTCAACCCCGACATCGGTATTCGCCGGCCCGGCCGCTGCGATCTCCTTTACCCAGATAGAGTTCGCTACGGTTACGAAAAGGAACAGAAACATCACACCAGCCGCCGCGAACGCAAGGACCGGGTTGTAGATCGCCTGGCCGAACCCGATTTTCATCACCCGGCTCGACAGGAAGATCGCCAGTATGATCATCGTGGTGATCGCGCCGACGTAGACCATCACCTGCACCGCGGCGAGAAACGGCGCGTTCATGAGCACATACAAACCGGCAACCCCGAAGAGTGTAAGCCCCAAAAAGAGCGCCGCCCGCAGGATGTTGGGCATCAGCACAACCATCGCGGCCGACCCCAGTGTCACCCCCGCGAGCGCGACGAACGCTACCTGATATCCGGTTATCTGGAACCCAAACAGGCTCATACCGGTCACTGACCTGCTTCCAACTCTTCGCGTTCAGGTTCGGGCGCGAGGGTGCCGCCCAAGCGCATCAGGTCTTCCAGTTTGTAGACCATCCCCTCGCGCGTGTAACAGGCAAGCTCGAATGTGCGTGCGGGCCGAAGACAGTTCTTCGGGCAGACCTCCGTGCACAGACCGCACCACATGCATCGCGAGATATCTATGGTGAACTCGGCCGGTCTGCGGTCTTTGGGGTCCGCTCCTTTTTCCGGCACTACGGTGATAATGTGTTCCGGACAGATGCGCGCACACGCCCCGCACGCGATGCATGGCGAGCGGCCCGTCGCCGGATCGACCGGCAGACTGGGCATTCCTCTGTACCGCTCGGGCAGCTCCCGTCTCTCTTCCGGATAAAGCTCGGTAACGGCCGGCCTGGTGAAGAACCAGTTCTTAAGCGTCACCACAAGGCCTTTCGGGATGCTGACAAAGGCGTTCAGTATATCCTTCAACAAACTTGCCTTCAAGAAACCCTCGCCTCAGGGTATCAGTTCAGTCTTGGTCAACGCAGACCACGGTCCACGGCACAACCTTGCCCCCGCACCAACCCGAATGGCTGATGCTACCTCGCCAGCCACAGTGCTGTGTATGCGCCGGTCGCAAGTAAGTTGACAAGCCCCACCGGGATCAGCGCCTTCCAGCTAAGGTTCATGAGCTGGTCCACGCGTACCCTGGGCAGCGTCGATCTGATCCATAGGATGAAAAGCACAACCAGCCAGCACTTAAACAGGAACCAAAAAAGCGACACAAGTGAGAACCACGCGCCCGTAAGCTGTCCTCCCAGAACGTGCAGCGGCGGCTGGTAGCCGCCCAGAAAAAGCGTCACGATGATCGCCGACAGGGTGAACGAAGCCGCGAACTCCGCGAGAAAAAACAGCGCGAACTTCATCCCGGAGTATTCCGTGTTGAACCCGGCTACCAGCTCGCTTTCGGCTTCCATAATGTCAAACGGCGTTACGTTGATCTCGGCCAGCCCCGACACGAGCAGCACCAGAAACGCGATCTGCAGCATCGGGAACCCACTAAAGAGATTCCAGTTCCAGAAAGGTCCCGACTGCTTCTGCACGATCACGTCGAGATTCAGAGACCCGCTTACCAGCACCGGCACGCAAAGGGCAAGTATGATCGGAACCTCGTAAGCTATCAGCTGGCTCGCTCCGCGGAAAGCCCCCAGCAGCGACCACTTGTTGTTGGAGGCCCAGCCCGCGGTTATGATCCCGATTACCCCGATTGATGAGATCGCGCTGATGTAGATTACTCCGACATTCAGGCTTTTTGCGGTAAGCCCATGACCGAACGGAATAACGATGTACACCAGATAGGCTGGGATGAACACAATCGCCGGCGCGATAGTGAAGAGCCACCGGTCCGCTCCTTGAGGGATGATGTCCTCTTTCTGGAAAAGCTTCAGGGCATCCGCCACCGTCTGAAACATTCCCCACGGCCCCGTGCGGTTCGGCCCGAGCCGAGACTGAATCCGCGCGATCACCCAGCGCAGTTTCAGCACGATGTACAGCACCACAAGGAGCATGAAGAGCAGGATCACAATCGCGGCGGCGAGTATCCGGGCGATCTCAACAGCGAGCGGGGTCAGTTGAGCAGTGTCGATGTGCATTGGTATGGCTTAAGGCAGCATTCAAGCGTGCATCAGTTGGACGCACGCTCGCTCGGCTGATGCCCTGTCCCCGGCCTCGACAATCCAGAAGCTGTTCAGGCCGGAGTAGATTATATGAAGTCCTGAAAGAGCTGTCAAGGTCAGGGTGCTGAAGGGGCTATTGCGATAGAGGCGCTTACGGCGATTCTCCTGCTTAGCCGCGGAACGTCCAATTGCCGAAAACGGGGCGTCCGCGTTCTCTCAGAACAACCTCGGCGGGGACTGTTCGCCCTGCCGGAATGACGTCATGCCGAACTTGTTGCAGCATCCAGGCGCCGAAGTGATGGATCCTGAATCGAGTTTAGGACGACGGGATCCGGGGCGTTTGCGCCTGCAGGACTGAATGGATGCTCCGGAAGCGGGTTGAAACGGCGGCGGCTGCGCGCTACTATTTGTGGGGCAACGGGATGTCTATTGAGACCGACTTGAGACAGGTCAGCTCGTGTAGTCGAGGCGGGCGGATTTCACTTGAGCTAACGCTCAGCAGGGATGTCTTTTCGACAGCGCAGCGGTTGAGCGGGGTTGTGGTGCTGCGTCTGAAGAAACCCACCAACCTGTGGTCGTTGAGCATTTCCGTGGAAGGACGCGAGACCCCAGCGTGGGCTGGGCTGTCTCGAGCCTTGCGCGGCGGTACATTGTTCTTCTCCAGGGAGGTTCTGCTCACGGGAATGGAGCAGCCACGCGCGACCAGCGAGCGCATAGGCTGGTTCTGGAACGCTTTCCTGGGCAGAGATACCGGCAGGAGACTTACCGTGGGCGAGCATATATATCCGTTCTCTATTCCGCTGCCTGCCTCTCTGCCACCCACATACCGCGGCCGTGCCGGGGCAATTGACTATACGGTTTGCGCTCGGCTCCGTCTGGGCATAGGCCGAGTTCTTCGCGCCGCGCGCAGCGCGGCGCTCGTGTCGCCGCCGTGTGCGGGCCGCACTCAGCCGGTCGCGCTCAGTTATCCTACAGCCGACGGAAACGTTCACACCGCCTGCGTCAGCGCGAGTCTGCAGCTTCCGGGTCGGACCGTCGCCCTGGGCGGGAAGATTGCGGGGAGGTTCGCGCTCGCCAACGCCGGACGAACACCGATCCGTCGCGTGAGCGTGTTCCTGGAGTGCTGCGAATGGCTGCAGAGGGGCAGTCGAAAGCAGATGTACAGGCGGATTGCGGACCAGTACATACTGGACCCTGCGGATCCACGTGTTCAAGCTGTCGAGGCCGAGTTCGAACTTGCAGCCCCACGCGATGCGCCGCCGACGGTCGAGGGGAGCGCCATCAGTGTCATCTGGCTTTTGAAGCTCAGAATCGACGCGGAGCCTCCCATCGAGCTTAAGACGCCTGTAACCGCTTACGAGCCGGCTCTCGACCCGGAGTCCGGATCGACGACTGCAATCTCGGATACCTGACAGCCCGCAACCGCGACCCTGCAGGACGCCGTGCGCCCCCGGGCTGCCTTGCGGGCTCGCTGAAACCGAGGCTGCGGGCTGAGCAGACGGATTTGCGTTCTATCGCGACGACCTCAGGAGCGCGTTCGTTTCACGCGTTTAACCAGCTCAACACGTGTGCCTGGGTGCATAGAGCGGAAAGCGACATCGTCCATAACCGAGCGCATAATCGCGATACCGCGGCCGCCTTCTTCCAGCGACCCCAGCGCGGGCGGTTTGACGGAGGCAGGATCAAATCCGCAGCCGCGGTCAGTGATGCTGATCTTGAGAGAGCGGGGGCGTCTCTCCATCCTAACGCGCACCTTGCACGGCCGCGCCGCAGCACCATGCCGGATCGCGTTCGCACCGGCCTCTCCTACCGCGAGCCGGATATCCTCGATCTCTTCGTCACTGAACGGCATCAGGCGGGCGAACTCGACCACGCGGGACCTGATCAGAGCGAGCATAGTCGGTCTGCCGGGCACCTCGAACTCGACCCGCTTGGGCTGAACGAGGCTGCTTCGTCGGGGGGCGCGGCCGCTGCGCCGGTCGGATGCGAGCGCCCGCGAAACAGGAGGCTCTGAAGCGTTTCTTGCGTGCGCGGCGTCAAGCGTGAAGAACTTGGTCCAACACATCGTGGTCGCCTCCTTCGCTTCTGCACTATCAGCCGCCCGCGAAATCGAAGCTTTTTCGCACAGGTCCCTCCATTTTTTAGACGAAACGACGATGTGTCATGTTCTGAAATCTACAGCGCCGCCGCCATTCGCGGCTCGATGAACCCAACCCCCGCAGCATACAAAGCCTGCCCCGGCGCGTCTGACCTCCTCACCCCGGCCCTCTCCCATAGGGGGAGAGGGGGCTCTGTTCGCGCACGGGATCGCCTAAAGTGAGAAGGAGTCCTACTTGGGCGTGGGCCCAGGTATGCTATCCCGGGGCGGTCTTGGGGCGGCGCCCTACCTGCACAGGGCGTCGGGCAATCCGCCTGCTCGGCAGGGGACGGGCGACGCGCCCGCCGCGCCTGCGTACGTGGCGGCACGCCTCGGACGGGCGATCGCGAGACGGTTGAGTTTTGGCGGGTGTCACGTCATGCTGAACTTGTTTCAACATCCGCGCGCCGAAGGCGTGGGTCCTGAACGTAGTTCAGGATGACGAGATCGTGGGGATTTGCGCTCGCCAGACTGAACCTATACCCTCGTCGAGTCGGCCGCTAATTGCCCGGTACGCCGATGTCGGTTATAATGTATCTGTCGGGATGGAGGACGGGCGGTGCGAGCCGAGATAATCTCAGTCGGGACCGAGCTTCTGCTCGGGCAGATAGTGGACACAAATGCTGCTTACCTTTCGAAGCTGCTGCCCGAGTTCGGCATCGATTTGCACTACCGGGTTACCGTAGGCGACAATCGATCCCGCCTTTCCGAGGCGCTGAGGCTCGCACTTTCGCGAGCGGACATCGTCTTCACGATAGGTGGGTTGGGTCCGACCCAGGACGATATCACGAAGGAGACCGTGGCGGAAGTAGTCGGCGACGAGATGAGGCTCGATGAAGAATGCGCGTCTCAGCTTCGTGCGTTCTTCGCCGCCCGCGGGATCGAGATGCCGGAGGCCAATCTTAAGCAGGCAATGGTCCCGACGCGCGGTAGGGTGCTGTCGAACCCGCTGGGCACCGCGCCGGGCGCTGCGTTTGAGACCAGAGACGGCAAGGTCGTCATCGTGCTCCCCGGTCCGCCGAGGGAGTTCGCCGCGATGGTCGACGGGCGCGTTGCCCCGTATCTGCGCGAGAGAGTCGGCAGCTCGGCCGCGGTCATCCGGTCGAGAGTACTTCGGTTGGCAGGTATCGGCGAGTCGAGTGTCGAAGAGGCCGTTAAGCATCTCTTAAATAGCGCGAATCCGACAGTTGCGCCGCTGGCGAGCCCGGGCGAAGTCCATCTGCGAATCACGGCGAAGGCCCCGACCGCAGCCGAGGCCGAGGCAATAATCAACGAGATGGACGCGAAGCTGGTCGCGATACTTGGGGATCACGTCTTCGGACGCGACGATCAAACGCTGGAACGGGTGGTTGTAGGGTCGCTGATTGCCCGGAAGACCACTCTGGCGGTGGCGGAGAGCTGCACCGGCGGGCTTGTGGCCAGCAGGATCACGGATGTGCCCGGCAGCTCGGCGGCTTTTCTTGAAGGCGTCGTCAGCTACTCGAACGAATCGAAGAGAAAACTGTTGGGCGTTCCCTCGGAACTGCTGGATCGACACGGAGCCGTGAGCGAGGAAGTGGCTCGAGCAATGGCCGAGGGGATCAGAAAGACGTCCGGGGCGGACTTTGGGTTGTCGACTACGGGTATCGCAGGGCCGACCGGCGCGACGCCCGGCAAGCCGGTCGGGCTGGTATACATTGCGCTCGCCGACGCGGATGGAACTTGCGCCCAGCGGCACCAGTTCGGCGGCTCCAGAGCCGACATCAAGCTGAGGGCATCGCAAGCGGCGCTCGACCTGCTTAGAAGGTCCTTGTCCTCCCGGCAGATAGGCTCGGAGTAACGCCGATGTCTGTGCGGACGTTCGTCGCGGTCCTGCTTACCGACGAACTTAAGAAACGGATCTCGGAGGTTCAG
>JBMFPI010000015.1:0-20229 GCA_049969195.1 Armatimonadota bacterium | reverse complement strand
GTTCTATCGCAATAACCTCATCATCCCCTGATCCCCCTCCTAGTGCGAGGAGGGGCACGCTAATATTCAACTTCAACAAGACACAAACCGTGCGGCGGAGCAGTCTTGCCTGCCCTGGATCTGTCCCGGGCCTCAAGCGTTTCCAAGACGTCCGCGCGCGGCCTTTTGCCGAGGCCGATTTCGACGAGTGTCCCCACTATGGTCCTGACCATCGAGCGCAGGAACGCATTTGCGCGGATCGTAAGTATCACGTGTTCCCCGTCGCGTCTTACTTCGAGCTCTCGCACCTCACGAACTGGGCGGCCGTCCTCGTCCCTGTCCGCGCTCGCAAACGACGTAAAATCGTGTACGCCGATCAGACACTGCGCCGCCTCGTTCATAGCATCGACATCGAGCGGCAGCCGGACATGCCAGCAGAACCGCCCCTGAAGCGCGCTTCGCGTGTCCCGGTTTAGAATGTCGTAACGGTAGAGCCTAGACTTTGCCGAATAACGGGCGTGGAAACTGTGCTCCATCTCCGTTGCCTCGAGCGCGGCGATTGACCGAGGCAGCAGCGAGTTCATAGCGATACAGAGCTTCTCCACGGGGATGGATCCGCCGGTTCTAAAGTTCACGACCTGTCCGGCGGCGTGAACTCCGGCGTCGGTCCGGCCCGACCCGTATACGGTTACATTCTCCTTTACGATCCTCGATAGGACTCTCTCGAGCTCCCCCTGTATCGTCGGCACTCCCGGCTGATACTGAAATCCGAAGAAGTCGGTGCCGTCGTATTCAACCACAACTCTTATGTTGCGCACCTCAGCCCGGCCCCCGCCTGAGAATAGAGGCAGCGCCGTACTTCAACCTGACCCTCTCCCGCGGGCAGAAACCACGTAAGGTCAATCAACCGCGAGTTCCATCTTGACGAGCGGCGCCGCGTCGCCTCGACGGAAACCGATCCTAGTAATCCTTACGAAGCCGCTCTGCTTATCGGCGAACTTCGGCCCGACCACGTCGAAAAGCCTCTTTACAGGATCCTGGTCTATAAGGGCCTTCCTCGCTTCCTTCTGCGCTTTGCCATGCATGCCCATTATGCTTCGCGGCACGCGCGGCGCCGGCAGGACTTTCCTGGCCTGACGTCTGGCCTCAAGGGTGTTCTGCTTCGCAAGCGTAATGAGCTTTTCGGCCATCCGCCTGGCTTCTTTCGCCCGAGGTTCGGTTGTCTCGATGTGCTCGTACATAATCAACGATCGAACCAGCCCTCGCAGGAGCGCCATACGTTGATCGGTTGGTAAGTCAAGTTTTCTACCGGCAACACGATGTCGCATCACTCAATCCTCTAATCACACAACGCCATTCCAGACGCGCCTTGAATCACATGCACACTGTGAAGCGCCCTGCGGAATGACGAATATTGCATCAGTTTTCTGTATTCTCGGCCCCTTCTCCGCCCTCTTCGTCTGCGGCGGCTTCCGCCTCCGGCGCAGTCTCATCTGATGCCTTCGTTTGGCTTTCTGCTTCGGCCTCTTCAGCTTCCTCGGCCTCCGCCTCTGGCGACTCCTCCGCTTCGGCCTCTTCCTTTTCCGGTTGCGACGGCGGGATACGAAGCGCACCGCGATCCGTGCTGGGCCGCAGGGACAGATTCAGCGATTCCAGTTTTTCCTTTACCTCGTTCAGGGACTTCTTCCCGAAGTTCCTGATGTTCATCAGGTCGGCCTCAGTGAGCTGAACGAGCTCGCCTATAGTTAGCACGTTGGCCTTTTTCAGGCAATTATAGGTTCGAACCGAGAAGTCCAACTCTTCTATGCGTGCGTCAGGCGGACCGGGCATAGTGCCCGACACCCCAAGGCCGTACTCGCCGGCGGCACCTCTAGGCCTCCGGGCGAAGTCGAAGAAGAGTTTCAGATGTCTATCCAGGATCTTGGCCGCCTCACTCACGGCGTCGCTCGGCATTATGGTGCCGTTGGTCGTGACTTCGAGAACCAAGCGATCGTAGTCGGTCTTGTGGCCGACGCGCGTCGGGTCAACAGTGTAGCTGACTTTTCGAACTGGGCTGAAGACAGCCCCGACCGGTATGACCCCGATCGCCTGCTTCACCTTCTCCTGTCGCTCGGGCAGAACGTAGCCTTTTCCTCGCTCGACGGTCATCTCCGCGCGGAGCGTAGCCGTCTCATCGTCAAGCGTTGCGATGTGAACTTCCGGGTTGACAATAACTATCTCCGGCGGAGTCTGGATATCGGCTCCTGTAACTTCGCCCGGTCCGTGAACGTCCAGCGTGACAATCATAGGTTCAACTTCCTCGGAGCCGTCAACGTTCATTTGGACGTAGAGCTCCCGCAGGTTCAGTATGAGTTCGGTAGTGTCTTCACGGACGCCCGGTATTGTCGAGAACTCGTGCAGTACCCCGTCGATCTTGATCGACGTTATCGCCGCCCCCGGTATGGAGGACAGCAAGATTCTCCTGAGGGCATTGCCTATTGTGTAGCCGAATCCCTGCTCCAACGGCTCCGCGACGAACTTGCCATATACTTCGCCGTCCTCAAGTATCTCGATCCGCGGCGTTACCATCTCCATAATCCGTCGCCTCCGTTTATCTCGAATAGAATTCGACTATCAACGACTCTTGCACGTCGGTGTCGATCTCGTCTCTGATAGGAGCGGACAGCACAGTTCCCCGCATTTCGTTCGCGTCGAACTCAAGCCACGGCGGCAAAGCCCTACCGCCTGAAGCTTCAACAGCGGCGGCAAGCGGCGCGATCTTTCTGGCGTTTTCATGGACCTGGATGGTGTCGTTGGGCCGAAGCTGGTAGGACGGTATGTTGACCTTCTTGCCGTTAACCAGCACGTGGCCGTGCGACACAAATTGCCGCGCCTGGGCACGTGAGGACGCAAGCCCCAGCCGGTACACCGTGTTATCCAGGCGCATTTCCAGGAGCTGCAGCAGGTTCTCGCCCGTTACGCCCGGCCGCCGGATAGCTTCGCGGACATACAGCCTGAACTGCCGCTCACTGATGCCGTAGATTCGCCGCATCTTCTGCTTCTCGCGAAGCTGTACGCCGTAATCCGAGAGCTTGCGCTGCATGCGCCCCTGGCCGTGCTGGCCTGGCGGGTACGGCCGTTTCTCCACAGGGCACTTCCGCGAGTAGCACTTATCGCCCTTCAGATACAGCTTAACTCCTTCACGTCTGCAGCGCTTGCAGACCGCATTTCCTTGCAGTGTCATACTGTCTCCTTGACCCCGTTACACTCGTCTGCGCTTCGGCGGACGGCAGCCGTTGTGCGGGATTGGCGTGCAATCCTTGATCATCGTCACTTCAAGACCAACCGCCTGCAGGGACCGGATGGCCGTCTCGCGCCCGGAGCCGGGGCCTTTAACATACACATCCACTCGCTTCATCCCGTGTTCCATAGCTCGGCGAGCCGCGGCCTCGGCCGCCAACTGAGCGGCAAATGGGGTGCTTTTCTTTGTGCCCTTGAACCCGACGGTCCCCGCGCTCGCCCATGAGATCACAGCACCGTTCATGTCGGTTATCGAGACGATCGTGTTGTTGAACGTGCTCTTGATGTGTGCTATTCCCTGCGCGATGTTTTTCTTTTCCCGAGGTTTGGCTCGGGTAGACCCTGCTGCCTTTCTAACCAATCACGGCCTCCTCGCTACTTCTTGCGTCTTACGCCTACCGTCCTTCTGGGGCCCTTGCGCATGCGCGCGTTTGTTCTCGTCCGCTGGCCGCGAACGGGCAAGCCGCGCCGGTGCCTGAGCCCACGATAGGACCCGATCTCCATCAGTCTCCTGATCGCCATAGAATACTCGCGCCGCAGGTCGCCTTCCACAACATAGTTGCCCTCGATCTGCTTTCTGAGTTCCGATATCTCGCTCTCTGTCAGATCGCGCATTCTGGTGTTGGGATCGATGCCTGCTGCGGCGACGATCTTTTTCGCGCTGGACAGGCCTATTCCGTAGATATAGGTCAGCGCGTATTCGACTTTCTTATCCCTCGGGAGGTCTACACCTGCTATTCTTGCCAAGCTACGTTACCCTCCAATCAAGATCGAAGACCCGTTCTCCGGCCATACCCTGCGGGGAGAATAGCCCCTCGTATTCGCACGACGAGCGCACACGCTCCCTCCCGGCAGGAAAACCGGAAGCAGGTCAACCCTGTCGCTGTTTATGCTTCGGGTATTGTTTGCAGATAACCCTGATGACGCCGCGACGTTTGATTACCTTGCACTTATCGCACATCGGCTTCACTGAAGCTCTGACCTTCATCGAATGCGTCCTCTCGACTACTTATACCGGTACGTGATCCTCCCGCGCGAAAGGTCGTAAGGACTCAACTCGAGCCTCACCTGATCGCCCGGCAGTATCTTTATGAAATGCAGTCTGATCTTGCCCGAAACGTGAGCCAGAACGGTATGACCGTTCGGCAACTCCACCCGGAACATAGCGTTCGGCAGAGACTCGACTACTCGTCCCTCGACCTCTATTGGCTTCTCTTTAGGCATCTACTGATAGAGCCTCCCCTGTCGGTGCCAGCGTCAATATGTCCGGCCCATCTCTGCGAATCGCAACCGTGTGTTCGAAATGAGCCGAAAGCGACCGATCCTTCGAGACCACAGTCCACTTGTCATCGAGCGTCTCGACTCTGTAATCACCGGCATTTACCATAGGCTCGATAGCCAAGGTCATGCCTTCCTCGAGTCGCACACCGCAGCCCGGCTTTCCGTAGTTCGGCACGTGAGGATCCTCGTGCAGCGACCGCCCGATCCCGTGCCCAACCAGATCCCTTACAATCGAGAAACCGTTGCGCTCTACGTGTTCCTGAATCGCGTGCCCGATGTCCGAAAGCCGCTTTCCAGGCCTTGCCTGTTCAATGCCCTTATAGAGAGCTTCCCTGGTTACCCTGAGCAACCGCTTAGCCTCTTTCGAAGCAACTCCGCCGACCGCTATAGTCACCGCCGCATCCCCGTGCCAGCCGTCGACCATGATACCCAGATCGATGCCCAAGATGTCGCCCGGCATGAGGATACGGTCGCTCGGGATCCCATGGACGACCTCCTCATTCACCGCTACGCACACCGTGTTCGGATAGCCGCGGTAATTCTTGAAAGAACTTATGCCGCCGTACTTCCGAATCAGTTCCTCGGCCATCAGGTCGATATCAAGGGTTGTCGTCTTCCCCGGCTCAATACGCTCAATAATCTCTTGAATGCACCTCGCTACGGCGGCCCCTGCTACGCGCATCTTTTCGATCTCGGCCGCAGTCTTCTTGATTATCATATGGCACCGAGAGACGCGGCTATCCGATCCAGTACCTCGTCGATCCCTCCGACGGCGTCAACATCGTGCAAAAGCCCTCTGCTTTGATAGTAATCAAGCAAAGGCGCCGTCTTGGCCTCGTAGACCTGCAATCGGTTCGCGACAGCCTCCGGCTTGTCGTCGTCTCTTTGTATCAGCTCAGCCCCGCACAGGTCGCATTTCCCGGCCTCTTTTGGAGGCTTCGAGTCGACGTGATACGGCTCCCCACAGCTCGGGCACACTCTCCGACCCGACAGCCTCCTGATCAACTCGTCACGATCTACCCGCAAGTTCACAACCGCTTCAAGAGATCGTCCCAGGTTAGCGAGTGCCTCGTCCAGCGCTTCGGCCTGTGCGATGGTTCGCGGGAAACCGTCCAGGATAAACCCGTCGTCGCCTATCGACGCTATCTTGTCCTTCGCAATCGCGATCACTACGTCGTCCGGAACCAATTCGCCCCTATCCATATAGGCCTTTGCCTTCAAACCGATCGGCGTCCCGTTCGCAACAGCCTCGCGGAGTATATCTCCAGTAGAGATATGCGCCGCGCCGTATTTCTGCTCAAGAAGGCCCGCCTGGGTACCCTTGCCCGACCCGGGCGGACCGAACAACACTATCCTCAATACCGACCTCTTTCACGCTCGTCCCGCGGACAAAGAGCGCTGCCGTCTTCTGCCGACTGCCCGGAACTGTCGGTGACACTCTCGGACGCGTAGCAGCCTTTAGCACACCGTCACAGCCAGTCCCTGATAGCCCGCACCTTCCCCCGATGAGCAAACGGCCCGCAGCCGACCCACTGCGCCTTTTATTCAGGAGCGACTTCGCTTCACCGAACCCGCGAATAATCCGGACATGCCGCCGCCCTTCGCGAAACGACACAGACGCCCGGCGCTCGCCGCCTCATGCTCTGCTCTGAACCCCAGCGCAGAGCGGGCTAGACAAATCCTACTTTATGAATCCCTCGTAGTGCCGCATCAGCAGATGCGACTCAATCGCCTGCATAGTTTCCAGCGCAACGCCGACGACAATCAGAAGCGACGTGCCTCCGACGAGGCTGAACGTGTGTATCCCCGTAAGCTGCGGCACGTAGTACTGTAGCAGCGCTACTATAGCAAGGAATATAGCTCCGGAAAGCGTTATCCGGGTCATGATCCTGTCCAGATAGTCCTGCGTCGGCTTGCCGGGCCTTATGCCCGGAATGAAGCTCCCCCATTTCTTGAGATTGTCCGCGAGGTCCTTCACATTGACCGTTACCGCTGTATAGAAATACGTGAAGAAGATTATCATCGCCGCGTAGATAATCGCCCCGTAAACCGTCCCACCCTGGCCGCCGAAGTGCCAATCTGTACCCGGCACAAGCCCGTGCGCAAGCTTTGTCATCCAGTGGTTCGGGTCGCCCTTGGTGAGTATGTTGGCCACGGTCATCGGGAAATACTGTATGGACACCGCGAATATGATCGGGATCACGCCCGCGGAGTTGACCTTTAGCGGAAGGAAGCTCGACTGTCCGCCCACCATGCGGTTGCCGACTACCCGCTTGACGTGCTGGATAGGAATCTTCCGCTGCGCCTGAGTCACCGCGATCATAAAAGCTACCGTTCCGACGAACAGCACGGCCAGCATCACGAGCGAAAGCCAGTCGCCGTTCGTCCAGACTACCGCCAGCGTCTGAAATACCTGGGCCGGCAGAACCGCGACGATGCCCGCGAATATCACTATCGACACGCCGTTTCCAATACCTTTGTCGCTGATCTGCTCGCCGAGCCACATCAGGAACGCAGTCCCGGCCACAAGCGTTATCGCGATCTGGATGATAACTGGGTCGAAGATTCCGCCCCTCGACTGAATTGCCCCCATCGAGCGCAGCCAGGTCGTTGTCCCGTAGGCCTGGAACAGTGCGAGCACGCCGGTGAGCCACCTGGTATAGAGTCTGATTCTTTTCTGACCGGCTGCGCCTTCCTTCTGCATTTCCTCGAGCTGCGGAATGGCGATTGTCAGGAGCTGCATAATGATTGACGCGTTGATGTAGGGCATGATCCCCATAGCGAAGATGGTGTACTTCTTGAAGGCCCCACCGGTAAACGCATTCAGGATATCAAACAGGCCCCCGCTGAGCCTTTCGCTCAGAATCGCCGTATCAACGCCCGGCACAGAGATGTGCAGCCCGATCACGTACACGGCGAACATCCCAAAGAGGAACGTGATCCTCCTCTTTAAGTCCGGTATTCTGAATGCCGCCACTACAGACGCAAGCATCTACAAAACCTCCGCCGTTCCACCGGCTGCCTTTATCTTTTCCTCGGCGGTCTTGCTGAACTTGTGAGCCCGGACCGTCAGATTCCTAGTAAGTTCCCCATCGCCCAGGATCTTGATGCCGTCCTTGACCTTCTTGACGACCCGGCTTGCGACAAGCAGCTCCGGGGTAACCTCGGTCCCAGGCTCGAATCGCTCCAGGTCGTCCAGGTTGACGACGGCGTACTCCTTCCTGGTGATATTTCGAAAGCCGCGCCGCTGCGGTAGGCGCCGGTGCAGAGGAGTCTGCCCGCCCTCGAAGCCGGGTCTGACGCCACCGCTGGTTCTGGCCTTTTGTCCTTTGGTTCCCCGTCCGGCGCTGGTGCCGTGCCCCGAGCCCGTTCCACGTCCGACTCGCTTGCGAGCGTGAGTCGACCCGGGCGCCGGGCGCAGATCGTTAAGCCTCATTTCCAACCTCCACCGGGTCCGGTATCTCCTCCACGCTAACCAGATGCGCAACGGACCGGATCATGCCGCGGATGCTATCACTGGGCGCGTGCAGGTACCACGAGCCCACCTTGTTGAGCCCGAGAGCCCTGACAGTTGCCCTCTGGCGCTTGTTGTACCCTATGACGCTTCTCTTCAACGTAACCTTCAGCATCACTCTATCGCTTTGCTTTCTTCTGTCTCCTGAGTTTCGTCCTCGCCGCGTGTAGCCTCGGCCTCGACTACGTCTTCCTCTTCAGTAGTCTCGGGCGACGGCTGGAGTGCCACTTCTTCTTCGCGCTTCTTGACAAGCCACGGCACCAGATCCTTCAAATCGCGCCCCCGGCTCTCGGCTACTTTGTCGGCGAACCGCATATTCTTCAGGCATTCCATAGTCGCCCGTGCGGTGTTAATCGGGTTCGGCGACCCCAGCGACTTGGCCAGAACATCACGAACCCCGGCCAACTCCAATATCGGTCTGACCGCCCCACCCGCGACGACGCCGGTGCCCGGTGAGGCAGGCTTCATTCGGACCAGCGCGGCACCGTACGGCATCTCGATTTCGTGCGGGATTGTGCCGCCGACCAGCGGCACTTCTATGATCTGCTTCTTGGCGTCCTCGATGGCCTTGCGTATCGCGTCCGGGATCCCGCTGGCCTTGCCAAGCCCTACCCCGACGTGGCCGTTTCGATCACCCACTGCGACGAGCACGTTCCAGCTCAAGGTACGCCCGCCCTTATGGGTCTTCTGAACTTTGTTCGTTCGGATGACCTGCTCCTGCAGATCAAGCTCATCCGCGTTTATTCTCGGCATGCTTCCTCCCGTACGACTCTCCGTTTGGTTGCAGAGCTTGCTAGAACTTCAGCCCCGCCTCTCGCGCGCCGTCCGCCAGCGCTGCCACCCTGCCGTGGTACTTGTAGCCGCCGCGGTCGAACACGACTGCCTCGATCCCCTTTGCCAGGGCACGCTGTCCCACGAGCTTGCCAACCTCCCTGGCCGCTTCGATGTTACCGCCGGTTTTCAATGCCGACTTCAGCTCAGCATCCAGGGTAGAAGCCGATACCAGCGTATGACCCCGTGTGTCGTCTATAATCTGCGCATAAATGTTGCACAGGCTCCTGAACACATTCAGCCGGGGTTTGTCCGGCGTGCCAAACACCTTTTTTCTAACGCGTCTATGGCGTCTCTGCCGAAGAAGTTCTTTCCTGTCCATATCACTCCCTGGGCTTAGCCTTCGCCTTTTTCCGCGCACCTCGCGGCAGCCTGATCAACCTCGCTGCGGCGCTTTCTCCAGCGAGCGGAAGGCTACGGCACTGCGCCCGCTTCCGGCTACTTCTTTCCTGCAGCCTTGCCCTGCTTACCGGCCTTGCGGCGGACGTACTCGCCCGCATAGCGTATGCCCTTGCCTTTGTACGGTTCTGCGGGTTTCACGGCGCGAATATTGGCCGCCTGCTGGCCGACAAGCTCCTTATCGATCCCTCTAACGATCACGAACGGCATCCTGGCCACCTGGCCCGAAACAACGAATCCCGCTCTCGTATCTATGCCGACCTCGAATTCGATGCCGGGCATCGGCTCAATGATTACCGGGTGCGAATACCCCACCTGGAGCATCAGGTTCTTGCCCTGCATCTCCGCACGATAACCGACTCCCAGCACGTCGAGCCGTCTTTCGTAGCCCTGCGTCACCCCGACGACCATATTGTTCACGAGAGTCCGCGTCAACCCGTGCAGCGAACGGTGCTCCTTGGAGTCTGAGGGCCTCTCGCATACGATTGTGTTGTCCTCGACTCTAACCTTAATTGCCGGGTGCAGGCTGCGGGTCAAAGTCCCTTTCGGGCCTTTCACAGTGATACTGCCGTTGTCCTGAGTGACCTGCACCACATCCGGCACTTGTATTGGCATTTGTCCGATTCTACTCATCGCGACCTCTCCCGCTACCAGACGTAGCACAGCACTTCGCCGCCGATTCCAAGCCTGCGAGCCTCGCGATCAGTCATCACGCCTTTGGACGTGCTGATGATCGCGACCCCAAGCCCCCTGAGAACCCTGGGTACCTTGTCGCGTTTGGCGTAGACCCGAAGGCCCGGCTTCGACACGCGCTTCAGGTTCGAGATCACTTTCTCCTGCTTTGGCCCGTATCTCAGAGCAATCCTAGCGGTCGGAAACTTTCGGTCCTTGACCATCTCATACCCGCGTATGAAGCCTTCGTCTTTCAGGATGCGAAGGATCTCTATGCTCAGTCGCGAGGCTGGAACCTCGACGGTCTCGTGTTTCGCCGAATTCGCGTTCCGAATCCTCGTCAGAAGGTCGGCTACAGGATCTGTAACGGTCATTCTTGACCCTCCGTTATATCCGCCGGCCGGCACTCGGGCCCGGCCGCTACGCACTGACTTCCACGACCGGCATCGGGGCACGGCCGTTGAATAGTGTTCACCAGCTCGACTTGGTGACCCCGGGGATCAGGCCGCGGTGCGCCATTTCCCGGAAGCATATCCTGCACAGTCCGAATCGTCGGATATACCCTCGGGGGCGTCCGCACACCCCGCACCGGTTATACTGCCGAACCTTAAACTTCGGCGTGCGCTTCTGTTTCTCTATAAGGCACTTCTTTGCCACGCGCTACTCCTCTTTCCGAGCCTTCTCGGCCTGGGCGATTATCGTCTGCGCCACGTGCGCCGGCACTTCCTCATAATGCGAGAACCGTGCAGTGAACTTCCCCCGGCCACGGGCAATCGAGCGCAGATCAATCGAATAACGCAAGATCTCCGCCTGTGGAACCTGTGCCCGGATCTTCTGTCTGCCGCCGCCGACAGGTTCCATTCCTGCCACTCTGCCGCGCTTGGCGTTCAGATCGCCGATCACGTCCCCCATAAACTCCTCCGGGACGATAACCTCAAGCTCCGCAATCGGCTCGAGAAGCACCGGTCCGGCCTTTTCCGCCGCAGCCCTGAACGCCAGCCTGCCCGCTAACTGGAATGCTAGGTCCGACGAGTCTACCGTGTGGTAGCTGCCGTCATAGCAGGTCGCCCGCACGTCTACGACGGGATAACCGGCCAGGATTCCGCTAGTCATAGCCTCCCGGATGCCTTTGTCGACCGAGGGAATGAACTGCCTCGGAATCGCACCTCCCACTATCTGATCGACAAACTCATAGCCTGCCCCGCGTGGAAGAGGCTCCAACTTGATCCAGCAGTCTCCGAACTGGCCACGCCCGCCTGTTTGCTTCTTGTGTCGACCCTGGGCTTCGGCGGGCATTGTTATGGTCTCGCGGTATGCTACTTTGGGAAGCTCAGTTTCAACTTCGACCCCGAACTTCCGCTTGAGCCGCTCGACCATAATGTCGACGTGGGTCTCTCCAAGACCGCACATTAGCGTCTGCCCGGTATCCTGATCCCGATACGTGCGGAACGTCGGATCTTCCTCCGCCAGCTTCTGGAGCGCAGGGCCCAGCTTGTCTTCATCCGCCTTGGTCTTCGCCCTGACCGCAATCGAGTGGACCGGCTCCGGAAACTCGATGGGCTTCAGAATAATGGGCCTAGACTTGTCGCACAGCGTGTCGCCCGTCACGGTCTCCTGGAGCTTGGCAACGGCACCGATATCGCCGGGCCCAACTTCCGGCGTAGCTTCTTGCGTCTTTCCCTGAACAAAGTAAACCTGACCTACGCGCTCCTCACGGTCCCTGTTCGAGTTGTAAACGTGCGAGTCCGACCTAATCGAGCCGGAGAACACCCGGAAATATGTGAGCTTCCCGACGTACGGGTCAGCCATAGTCTTGAACACCAGCGCGCAGAACGGATCGCCCGGCCCGCGTTTTTCCTCTCCGCCGGAGGGGTTCGTGCCGACTACTGGCGGCGCCGTCGCGGGCGAAGGCGCGCTTGAGACGATGAAGTCCAGTAGAGTGTCTACCCCGACCATCTTCATCGCCGAACCGCACAGAACCGGCACCACCTTGCCCGCTCGCAGGCCCTTTTCGAGTCCCTGCGCGGTCTCCTCGTCCGTGAGCGTCCCCTGGTCAAAGTACTTCTCCATCAGGGCATCGTCCATCTCGGCGACCGACTCGATCAGCTCCTCCCGCATTTTCGATATCTGGTCCGCCATCTCGGCCGGGATATCTGTCGGGGCAATCTTGCCGTTCTCCCACTTGTACGCCTTATGCGTCAGCAGGTCTACCACGCCGACGAAGCGATCCTCTGCGCCTATCGGAATCTGAAGCGGAGCAACGCTCGTGCCGAAACGCTGCCGCAGAGCCTCGAGAGTACGAGAGAAGTCCATGTTCTCCTTCTCGAGCTTGTTTACGAAGAACATCTTGCTAATGCCGGCCTCTGTCGCCAGGTCCCATCCCGTCTCCGTGCCGACATCAATCGCTCCCGACCCGTCGACGACCAGCAGAGCCGCCTCCACGGCGCGCATGCTCCCGATAACGTCGCCTACAAAATCCGGGTACCCGGGCGTATCTATCAGGTTGATCTTGGTGTTCTTCCACTCGCACGGAAGAACGGCGGCGTTAATGCTGATCGTGCGCTGAATCTCCTCCGGGTCGAAGTCGCCCGCGGCCGTGCCGTCGTCAACACGCCCGAGCCTGCTGATAGCACCCGATGTATAGAGCATCGCCTCGGCAAGTGACGTCTTACCTGTTCCTCCGTGCCCGACAAGCGCAATGTTCCGGATCGATTCGATCGGGTATTTCTTCATTCGGTTAGACCTCTCTGAACGGCAGCCCCATCGCCTTCAGGAGCGCCCTGCCCTCCTCATCAGTCTTTGCAGTCGTACAAATCGCTATGTTCATCCCTCTGGAGCGATCGATCTTGTCGTAGTCGATCTCCGGGAAGACAAGCTGCTCTTTGAGCCCCATACTGAAGTTGCCGCGCCCGTCGAACGAATCCGGCGGGATACCGCTGAAGTCACGGACCCTCGGCAGCACCACATTAAACAGCCTGTCCAGAAACTCGTACATCATAGCCCCGCGCAGGGTCACCTTACACCCGATACGCATGCCCTGGCGGATCTTGAAGTTCGAGATTGATTTTCTCGCCTTCGTCACGAACGGTTTCTGGCCGGTGATCAGAGAAAGGTCGGCCATAGCGCCGTCCAGCAGCTTTGCGTCCTGAGCCGCTTGGCCGACTCCCATACTCACGACCACTTTCTCCAGGCGCGGCGCCTGCATGATGTTCTTGTATCCGAACTGTTTCATCAGGGCCGGCACCACTTCGGCTCTATATTTGTCTTTCAGTCTCGGCATCCGTCAAAACTCCTGCGCCAACTCAATACGAGGGCAACCTGGAAACCTGTCTTCAGGCCGTTGCTAGAAAACCCAAACCCGACGTTTTCTGCGACTCGTCGCACCCGAACCAAGCGGGAAAATCGCCCGAAACGTGCTCGACGCAACAACCTGCTTTCTTACAAAAACGCCTTCGCTCACCACGCTCCGCGCGACAGGTCACGCGTCTACCAGCTCCCCGCACTTGCGGCATTTCCGGGCCATCTCACCGTCCGTGGTAGCTACCCGGGCGATACGGGTCTCCTTGTTGCACTTCGGACACACCAGCATAACCTTGCCGACAGGCACGCCCAGCGGAACCATCATCTCGCCCAGCTGCTGCTTGACCATCGCCCGTGACGTAGCCGACCTCGGCTTCTGGTGACGCGTGACTACGTTCACTCCGTCCACGATTACCTTACCGGTCTCGGGCAGAGTCTGGATGATCTTGCCGCGTTTGCCCTTGTCTTTGCCGGCAAGGACGATGACTTCGTCACCCTTCTTGAGTCTCATCTTGCCTTCGAATGTCGGCTTCTTTTTTCTTCTCATCAGTATCTCCGCAACCTCGGCGCGGCCCTCCAAGAATCCTGCTCTCGACGCTTGGTCACTCTCAGCAAAGCAACAAACCCCGGCTTACTTAAAGATGCTTCGCTGCGCCTAGGCTGACACTCAATGCAGTAGGACGCCGCTTCAACCAGACCAAGAGCCTTGCATATTTGGCCAGCATCGCAGCCGAGGTCAAAGTACCTCCGGGGCAAGAGAGATTATTCTCATAAAACCCTTCTCGCGCAGCTCCCTTGCTACCGGGCCGAACACGCGCGTGCCTCTCGGTTCGTTGGCGTTGTTGATCACAACCGCCGCATTGTCGTCAAACCGCAGCACGGACCCGTCGGGGCGCTGAATGTCGTTCTTCGTGCGCACTACGACGGCGCGCACAACCTCGCTTTTCTTGACGGTCGCGCCGGGTGTAGCCTGCTTCACGGCGCCGATGATAATATCTCCAACCCCCGCGTAGCGGGTATTCGACCCCTTCAGAATCCTTATGCACAGTATCTCCCGTGCTCCCGAGTTATCGGCCGCTCTGAGCCGCGTGTAAGGCTGAATCATCTCTACTTACTTCGCTTTCTCTATCACGCGCGAAACGCGCCAGCGTTTTTCTTTGGACAACGGTCTGGTCTCGGTTATCTCAACCTTATCGCCGACACCGCACTCGTTGTTCTCGTCGTGCGCCTTGAACTTACTCGTTCGGCGCATAATCCTGCCGTAGAGTGGGTGCCTAACCAGAGTGTCAATTGCGACTACGACGGTCTTGTCCATCTTGTCGCTTACGACACGTCCGACCCGAACTTTGCGTCTGCCTCTTTCCATATTCAAGACCTCTTGCCGGCGCGGGCCTCACGTTCTCGAATAGCGCCCAGGATGCGTGCCACATTTTTCCTGGCATTGGTGATCGCGTGAGGATTATCGAGCTGCTTCAGGGCAATTTGCTGCCTCATCTTATAGAGGCCCTCTCGTTCCTGCTTGAGCATTGCCTGCAGCTCGGCGTCACTCGCCTCTCTGATCTTCTTGCGAAATTCAGACACTCTCACTGATGTCGCCCTGCTCTTTCCTGGTAACGAACCTGGTCTTAATGGGCAGCTTGTGAGCCGCAAGCCTCATGGCCTCCCTTGCCATGGCCTCGTCCACTCCGCCCATTTCGAAGAGCATCCTGCCCGGTCTCACAACTGCGACCCAACCTTCGGGGTTACCCTTTCCAGTGCCCATACGTGTCTCGGCCGGCTTCCTGGTGAACGGCTTATCCGGAAAGATGCGAATCCACACCTGGCCGCCTCTTCGGACGTGGCGGGTAATCGCAACGCGGGCCGCCTCGATCTGATTGGCCGTAATCCATGCCGCCTCGAGGGCCTGCAGACCGTACTCGCCGAAATCAACCTTGTTCCCGGCAGTAGCGATGCCCTTGCGCGAGCCACGCTGCTGCTTTCTATACTTTGTTCTTCGCGGCATCAGCATTGGCTGTTACTCTCCTCCAACGTCCTCACTGCGTCGGTTCGAACGATCTGCTCGCCCGCTGCGCTCCGCTCTTGGTCTTCTCGGCCTTCTGGCAATCTGTTCCTCAATGGGCTCTTCCCGTTTTGCGCCGGGCAGCACGTCGCCCTTATAGATCCAAACCTTGACTCCAATGTTGCCGTATGTGGTTTTCGCCTCTGTAAACCCGTAGTCGATGTCTGCTCTGAGCGTATGGAGCGGGATCTTGCCCGCTTTCTCGGTGTCCACACGCGCCATCTCCGAACCGCCCAATCTGCCCGCAATGCGGATCTTGATGCCGCGCGCGCCCATCCGCATCGTGCGGAGCACAGCCTGCTTGGCCGCACGCTTGTAGGAGATGCGCTTTTCAATCTGCTGTGCGATTGACTCCGCGACAAGCTGCGCGTCCAGTTCGGGCGTTCTGATTTCCTGCACGTTGACGTGCACGGTCTTCCCGCCGGTGATCTTCTCGAGCTCGACGCGCAGATCGTCGACGCCGCGCCCGCCGCGCCCGATGATGATCCCGGGCTTGGCGGCCCACACGGTCACCTTGACCTTGTTCGCCGCGCGCTCAATCTCGATTCGGGGCACTCCCGCCATATAGAGAGTCTTCTTCAGAAACTTGCGGATCCTGTCGTCTTCCAGGACCAGCGCCGCGAACTCCCGCTCAGAGGCGAACCATTTGCTGTCGGGCTCGCGGATGACCCCGATCCGAAATCCTACTGGGTGAACTTTCTGTCCCAACTACTCGCCTCCTCCAGAATCGTCCGTTGGTTCATCGGCCGGCACAGACGGAGAATCCGATGCACTTTGAGCCTGTCCTTGCGCCTGCTCGTCTTCTGTTTTCTTCTTGCCCGCACGCCGCCTGGCGGGGGTCTGAGCATCGGCCTTCGCCTCCGACGCCTCAGAAGGCGCAGGCTTCTGGGCCGGTTCCGAGGTCGCTGCAGCCGATCGCCTCGGAGCCTTTGCTACCCGGGCCACCGGTTGCCTGCGGCCTTTCTTTGTCGGCTTCAGCTCGGTCTCTTCAACAGCTATCGTGATATGGCTCATGCGCTTTACTATCCGGTACCCACGCCCCATGGGAGCGTGCCTGAGCCGCTTCATGATGTTCGGCCCACCGTCCACCTGCGCGATGGCTACTTTCAGGTTCTCGCCGTCCATGTGGTGGTTGTTCTGGGCATTGGCAGCCGCAGACTTGACCACCTTCTCAATCAGCCGGGCCGCGCGGTTGGGAGTGAACTGAAGAATGGCCAGAGCCTCCTTCAGGTCCTTGCCGCGTATCGCGTCAGCCACGAGTCGAGCCTTGCGCGGCGAAGTGCGCACGAATCGCGCTCTTGCTATAGCCAGCATCAGATCCGCCTCCCCTACTTGAGCGCCGTCGAGCGCTCGGTGTGGTGGCCGTGACCCCTAAAGGTCCGCGTAGGCGCGAACTCACCCAGCTTGTGACCGACCATATTCTCCGTGATGAACACGGGTATGTGCTTGCGGCCGTCGTGGACCGCGATGGTATGACCGATCATCAACGGGTAGATCGTCGACCTCCGCGACCACGTCTGTATGATGCGCTTCTCGCCTCGCGCGTTCATTTGCTCAATCTTCTTGAGGAGTTTCGGATCCGCGTACGGACCTTTCTTTAGTGACCGCGCCACCTGTTCGTCCTCCTACTTACTCCTACTTGCTTCGCCGCCTGACAATCATCTTGTCTGACTGCTTCTTACGCCTGGTCTTTGTTCCGTGAGCGGGCTTGCCCCACTTCGACACGGGTGTTTTCCGCCCAACCGGGGACTTACCTTCGCCCCCGCCGTGTGGATGGTCGCGCGGATTCATCACAACTCCGCGCACCGTTGGCCTGATGCCTTTCCACCTGGAACGCCCTGCCTTGCCGAGCGATATATTCTCGTGATCGACATTGCCGACTTGTCCAACGGTCGCCCTGCACTCCGCCAGCACATTCCTCATTTCACCCGACGGCAGCCGCAGTTGAACGTATCTGCCCTCCTTGGCCATCACCTGTGCGCCGCTCCCGGCACTCCGCACTATTTGCCCGCCTTTGCCCGGCTGCAGCTCGATGTTGTGCACGATTGTCCCGAGCGGGATGTTGGCCAATGGCAAACAGTTCCCCGGACGAATGTCGGCCGAAGGGTCCGACAGGACCGTATCACCGACCGAAAGGCCCATCGCCCACAAGATGTAACGCTTTTCGCCGTCGGCATAGTTGATCAGCGCTATCCGCGCCGACCGGTTCGGATCATACTCGATTGCCGCGCACTTGCCGGGCACGCCGATCTTATCTCTCTTGAAGTCGATCAGGCGATACTGCCTCTTGTGCCCGCCTCCGTGGTGGCGAGTTGTAATCCGGCCGAGATTGTTGCGCCCGCCCGACCTCTTTAGAGGACAGAGCAGCCTCTTCTCGGGCTTCGTCTTGGTTATCTCCTCGAACGCCGACACGGTCTGATATCGTCGTGTAGCGGTCGTCGGTTTGAAGCTTTTTATCGCCATCTGGCACTCCTGGGGAGCTGCTATGTGTGTCGCCCCGAACGCGTCTCAGGGCTCACGCGCCGATACCGGGTCAGGTCCGGCACCACGCACTTATCAGGCTCCCTCGAAAATCTGAATCCTCTGACCGGGTTTGAGCGTGACGTATGCTTTCTTCATGCCCCCGGTCTTGCCTTCGAATCTGCCGTACCTTTTCAGCTTCGGTTTCACATTGAGCGTGTTGACCTTGACCACGTCCACGCCAAAGATCGTGCTCACCGCCTCAGCGATCTCGATCTTATTGGCGCTGCGGTCCACCTCGAAGGCATACTTGCCCATCGAGGTCATGCCCATACCTTTTTCTGTTATGAGCGGTCGCTTGACTATCGAATAGGGATCTTTCACGACCCGAAGACCTCCTGCAGTTTCTCAGCCGCGGCGCGCGTCATAACGATGGTGTCGGCGTTGAGAACTTCTCTGACGCTTATCGCTGGCGACAGCCGCAGCTCGACCCCCGGTATGTTGCGGGCCGAGAGCTTGATCTCATCGGTGATCTGATCCAGCACTACCAGCGTTCTGCCGAATGCCTCGACGCTATCCAGGAACGAGGCCATCTGCTTTGTGCTGATCCCGTCGAGTTTGATCTCATCGACCACCACGACCGCGCCGTCCGCCAGCCTCGCCGACAGCGCTGACTTCAGTGCGCCCCTTCTCATCTTCTTGGGCAGCGACTTGGCGTGTGAGCGCGGGTGCGGTCCGAACACCACGCCGCCGTGTGCGTAGTGAGGCGCGCGGATGGAACCCTGGCGAGCGCGCCCGGTACCCTTCTGCCGGTACGGCTTGGCACCGCCTCCCGACACCTCGCCGCGAGTCTTGGTCGCCGCCGTACCCTGGCGCGCGTTGGCTTCCTCAGCAACCACCACCTGGTGCATCAGCGCGACATTGGGCGAAACCTCAAACACCTCGGGCTTCAGATCCAACTCGCCCACCGTCTCGCCGGACATATTCCGCAAGCTGACCTTCGGCATCAGTTTATCCTCCAAAAGCCTGCCGGGTAATCGTTACAACCGCGCCGGTTGCACCGGGAACCGCACCTTTGACAAGGATTACGTTACGCTCCGGGTCTACGCGATAGACCGTCAGGCCGCGCTGGGTAACCGTTCGATTGCCCATATGTCCCGGCCGCTTGACGCCTTTGAAAGTCCGTGCAGCGTCTGTTGCACCGCCGGACTGCGGTTTCCTGTGAATCATCGAGCCGTGGGTCATGTCGGCGCCATGGAAGTGCCATCTCTTGACTGCGCCGGCAAAGCCCTTGCCTTTAGAGATGCCAGTCACCTTGACGATATCGCCCCGGCCGAAAATGTCGGCTCTGACCTCCTGACCCAGTTCGATTCCTTCCAGGCCGTCTACCGGCACCTCGCGCACGTACTTGCCGTAGAAAAAGCTGGCCGGCCTAACTTTCGGCTGGTTCGTGGCGTCCTTGGAAGCATCAGTTTGCTCTCCGGCGTCCTGTGCGTCTTCGCCGTCGCGTGCTGCTTTCGATGCCCGGGCGTGCAGCTCCCTCGCCGCGTTAGCCGCTTTGCCGAAATGGCCTTTCATCGGCTTGTTTACGCGAGATTCCTTGACCTCACCGAAAGCGACCTGCACCGCCTCGTAGCCGTCGGTCTCCAGCGTTTTGATCTGCGTGACAACGCAGGGCCCAGCCTCGATCACCGTGACCGGCACAAGCCGCCCCGTCTCATCGAATACCTGGGTCATCCCCAGTTTTTTGCCTATGATCCCGTTGATCATCAGATGATCCTTTATGCGCCCACATCGGGCACGGCGGTAAGTCCGCCCCCGTCGGCAGGCTTCTCTACTCGACCTGCGACGACGGCAGCACCCGTTTACAGCTTTATCTCGATATCCACGCCGCTCGGCAAGTCCAAGCGCATGAGAGCGTCGATGGTCTTGGGCCCCGGGTTCAGGATGTCGATCAAGCGCTTGTGCGTTCTGATCTCGAAATGCTCCATCGACTCCTTGTCGATAGTGGTGCCGCGGTTGACGCAGTAAATATCCTTTTCCGTCGGCAGCAACACCGGCCCGGAGATCCGAGCGCCCGTGCGGCGCACCGTCTCGACTATTCGTTCGGCGCTCTGATCAAGCACCCTGTGGTCGAACGCCCGAAGCCTTATCCTGACCTTGTCCTTGCGCATGCGCTATTTCTCCGTGCTCCAGCGATCTTAGGGGCTATTCAATCACCTCGGAAACCACACCGGCCCCGACTGTGTGACCGCCCTCGCGAATCGCAAAGTTCAAACCCTGCTCCAGAGCTATCGGCACGATCAACTCCGCAGTTATCGTCACGTTGTCACCAGGCATCACCATCTCCGTCCCCTCAGGCAGGTCCAGAGATCCAGTCACGTCAGTCGTCCGGAAGTAAAACTGAGGACGATAACCACGGAAAAACGGAGTGTGACGACCACCCTCCTCCTTC
>JBMFPI010000014.1:0-20306 GCA_049969195.1 Armatimonadota bacterium | reverse complement strand
GTAGTCGCGGTTGGCGATACCGGCGCTCAAGACATACCCGCCTCCGGCCGACTCGTCCGGAACAAAGAAGCTCTCGTCAACCGCGTAATGCACGCACCGTATGCGTTCATCAGGGATTCGCATATACTCCGACAGAAACCCCCGCTGAGCCCGCGCGTTGGAAACGGCGATATCCAGGCCGTCGAACAGCCCCAGTGACCGAACCAGCCGGGCCTGCTTTCGTGACGAGTGCGCGCTCACGTAGACGGCTGCCGCGCGCTTGCCCATCATCTTCTGGAACATCATATATGGGATCGCGACCTGCTCGGACATAAGCAGCACCACTTCGTACTTTCCCGCCCGTCGATAACCGAGTGCCGCGAGGTGAAAGTCGAGTCTGAGCTTGCGCTCGAGCCTACGCCAAGCCCTGCCGGCGCGGGAGTCGTCGTAGATTGCGTAGTCCAGAATGTCGCAGCCTGTCAGTCGAGCGAGCTCTACGTAATCCGTTCTGGGATACTGTTTCGGACGCAGCTCGGGGCGGCGCAGCTCCGGCGCGTACGAAGTCGCCAGCACCAGCATTTTGAACTCGCGCGGCTTGTTCATCGATGCGTCCCCGGCGCAGGCCTCGCCTTGATAACAAACTGGACCGCAAACAGGCGCGGCGCTATATACATCATCGGCCTTTCGATCAGGCTGTAGTTCACGTGTCGCACGTCGACAATCTCATACCCGGTCCGGCTGAACAGCTCCCGGGCGCTCTTTGCAGTGAAAAACCTCAGATGGGTATCATCCATTATTCCATAGCGCTGATACTCAAAGACGCCCAAAAGCATCTTCAACCTGATTCGATATTGAGCGACGTTGGGGACGGAGACGATCACGCAACCTTCCGGACCGAGTACCTCGTGCGTGCGGCGCAGCGTCTTCCAGGGGTCGGCCAAATGTTCGAGCACGTCTGCGTAGATAACGTAGTCGTAATCGCGCCCTAGCTCCAGCCAGATGTCCGGTTCGGTGATGTCGCCAACGATCACCCGGTTCGTGTGAGCGCGAGCCTCCTCGGCCATTTCCCGGTCTATCTCGACAGCGGTCACCTCACAGCCCACGGCGTTCCTCATCACGCCGCTCATGTAGCCTCTCGCACAACCGATCTCCAGCACCCTGGTACCCGGGCGCATCATGTCCAGGATAGCGACCTGCGACGGAGACAACCGCGTCTGCGAGTAGTGCTTATGAATCACCTGTGCTGAACCTCGATCAAGGCACGGCAACATAGCCGTACCACAACGCCTTCAGACAATTCCATGCCCGTCGCGGGCTTCGCCACTTGACTATGCCCGTCAACACCTCTGCAAAGATTCCCAGGACTAGAAAAACGTTGGCTATCATCCGACTGGCCGTCCCCATGCCGTGTTTGCGGCAGAAGCGGTTGTAGCTTCGGATATATAACCCGCCCGTGCGATGCAGTATGTCCTGCATGCTCTGCTCGCCGTAGTGCACCACGCAAACCTCGGGAAGATAAACTACCTTCCAGCCGCTCAGCGCGGCCCTGTAGAAAAGATCGGTCTCCTCCAGGAAAAGGAAAAAACCCTCATCCATACCTCCGATTTCGTCGAGGGCCGCGCGCCTGGCCATCACGCACGCTCCCAAAAGATGCTGGGTGTAGACCCAACTCTCGCCGGCGTCAGGCGTGGGTGAGAAGCGGCTCGCAAGGTGTGATCTCGGAGCAACCCGCCAGATCCGAATCGCGTGCGCGGCCGCCTCCAGCGGGGAGGGGAACATCCCGAAGCTCGATATCTGAGTCTTGCCGTTCGCGCCGACCAGTCTAGGCCCTACGAACCCGACCTCCTCGTGCTCGTTGAGGAACTCGACCATCCTCCTGATGGCCCCCGGCGGCACAATCGTATCCGGGTTGAGGAACATCACGAACTCGCCTGAGGACTTGGCGAGAGCCCTGTTGTTTCCGGCGGCGAACCCGAGGTTAGCCTCGCTTGTGATCAGCTTCACATCGGGAAAACGTTCGCGCACAGCCTCCGCCGAACCGTCGGAGGAGGCGTTGTCAAACACGATGACCTCGCAGGGCACGTCGGTCGCATTCTCGGCTATCGAGCGAAGACAGTCGATCAGCAGGTCCCGCGTGTTCCAGTTCACGATCAGTATGGAGACCACGCCCGCTTGTCCGGTCATTGGTCAGTTCCTCTCCGGGCGCCTGATAAGCACTCTCCTGGCGCGCGATCTGAGGCCAAGCACCGCACCGAGCACTGAGCCGGTGACAGGGCCGTGGTGCTTTGAAAAATACTTGATCTTACCCTGCCGCAGCCTGGAAGCAGCCTCGTCGGGCACCCGGGCGCTCGATTGCCCGCCCAGGTGCACAATCTCCGCCGCGGGCTCCACCCAGACCTCCCAGCCGGCATTTGCAAGCCTTCGGCACCAATCCGTCTCCTCCGAATACATGAACAACGACTCGTCCATCGGGCCGATCTCATCTATGGCCTGCCTCCTGACCATCAGGCAGCAGCCCCCGACCCAGTCGGCTCTGAAAGGTCCCAGAGCGCGGGTGTCTTCGGCGGTGATCGGGAGCCTGCCGGCACCCCGGACCCGGCGGTCCAGGCGGCCCAAAGCTTCGCTCCAGAACGTGGGAAAGGCAGCCCAGGAGTACTGCAGCGTTGCGTCCGGATTCAGGACCAGCGGCCCCACCGCTCCGCATTTCGGGTTCTCGTCCAAGAACCTGACCAGGCGCTCCAGAGCTCCCGGCTTGCATATTGTATCGGGGTTCAAAAGCAAGAAATACCGACCCCGCGAAAGATGCAGCGCCTGATTGTTGGCAGCGGCAAATCCACGGTTTTCGGAGTTTGCTATCAAAGTCGTGTCCGGATATTTTGCACGTACCATATCGGGGCTGCCGTCTGTGGACGCGTTGTCGACCACGATGACCTCCGCGTCCAGACCGCCCGTGCTCGCGTAGACGGACTCCAGGCACTGGTCAAGCAGATCGCGTGTGTTCCAGTTGACTATCGATACTGATAGATCCATTCGCCAGTCTCACGTGCGCTACGGCAAGGCCCCATATTAACCACGAGTACACGGTGCTGGAAAACGTCGTCAGGCCGCCGTTGTGATATGTCGGGATTATGTAATCCCCTATGAATGCGGCACAGGAAATCCCTACGAGCTGACCGAACGCGGCGAGTAGATACGTCCGGGTCATCCCCGGCTCCGCGCGACGGAAGCTACTCGCGAGCCACGCGCCGCCGGAGAACAGAATCGCCAGCAGGAGCACGAGGCCGGGTATTCCCATCTCAGATAGATGTTGGGCGTAGGTGCTGTGGGCGGAAGTGTAGGTGGTTGTGCCCCACACCCTGCCGTAGTGGAACGAGTTGTAGGAACGATAATTCCCCAAACCCACGCCGAGCGGGAACGTGGTGGCATACTTCCACGAACCTTTGAGAAGAGCAAATCGGTCGTAGTCGCCCTGAGTCTGGGATTCGATGATAACCTTCTCGTAGAAAAACGGCCACGCAGCGGCGACGCCGATCACCAACACGGTCACCAGAACCGCAAAGCCGCGTCGGCTCTTGAGTAGCGTAACGGCGCCGAGGCCGGCGAGTAGCGCAAGCCATCCGCTGACCCAGCCGATGCCGCGAATCAGAGTCATGTAGATCGCGGCTGCGGTGACCAGCCCGCCCCCGATCCTGACCAGCCAGCTACTTCGGGAATCCAGCGCCAATGCGTAGCAATAGCACACGGGCAGCAGTGCCACCAGCGGCCACCATGGCGCCGTCACCGGAATCGGCAAACCCAGCAGTGTCTTGAACAGGTTGTAGATCCCCGGCACGCACAGGGCGACCGTAGTCCACTTGAGCCACTTCCGGCTGCTGACTGTCGTAGCCATCATCACGAACGCGCCGGCCGAAAGGAACCTGAGACCAAGCTCCGCCGCGTTAACGTGCGGGTATTGATACATCCTGTTGACATGCGCATCCCAGAAAATGTACGAGTGCACGACGTTGAGCACGCTGTAACCGAGGTAGAGTGCGATTGGAACGTGGAAACCGCTGCGGATTCGGTTTCCGGGCAGCGTCAGGAGCAGATACTTGACGAACCAGATCGCAAGGAGTAGGCCTAGCATCACCTGGCTTACATACAGCCCTTTGCCGAGTCCCGAGCCGCCCATGGCGATATCCGGCGTTCTTCCCCACGGCACAAATGCCGCCAAGGAGTAGATGATCAGCACTATCTCGAACTGCCATAAGATCAGGGAAACGATCGCAACCACCGCCATCGCCATGACCACGTAGTAGGCGCTGGCGGCGGCGGCAAAAAGCCCCAGCACGATGCCCCCGAAGATCACGATTGCCACATCTCGTGTGAGGGCGGATATTCGTTCCGGGGTCCAGGGCCTGTACCAACGAACGCTGCGGTGTCTCACACCTGCTCCTTCTGCGTCCCGCCCCGCGGTCCCGACGATGCAGCCGATTCCACCGCCTCAATGAGCAGGCCGCCTATCGACGACCAGTCGTATGCCCGCCTCACGAGTTCCTTCGCGTTTCGGGCCAACGTATCAGCCAGCCGCACGTCGCCAAGCAGTTGGTCAACGGCCCGCGCAAAGTCGGCAGGCGAGTCTGCGATCAGCACATGGCGGCCGTGTTCGACGGCCAGTCCCTCCGCTCCGACCGATGTCGAGACCACTGGCACACCGGATGCCATTGCCTCCAGAATCTTCAGCCGACTGCCGCCGCCCTGGCGCAGCGGCACGACGCACACAGCACTGCGGCTGAGGACCGTGCGGATATCGTCAACATAGCCTGTCAGCTCGATCTCCGGACAGTCGACGATTCCCTCAAGATCCGTGCCTTCGGTCCGGCCGGTAACGCGAAGCCTGACGCGCGAACGGGTCAGCCTCAAGATCGGCAGAATCTCTGAGGCAAAGTATCTCACCGCGTCCAGGTTGGCATTGTAGGTCAGCGCGCCGTTATAGACAAGAGCCTCCTGTTCGGGCTCTCTTGCAGTGTCATTGTAATAATCGGTATCCACACCATTGGGTACAACCGTACCTCTAACAGGAGGTAAGAGAAGTCTGTTTGCCAGATCCAATTCCTTCGCCGAGACACAGGTGAATACGTCGGCCCTGCCGAGCAGGTCTCGGACGAACCGTCTGTGTTTGGCGAACGTAAGGCGCGCTCTTGCATGCCGAACTCCCCTTCCTTCGGCTACGGACCTGTACATCGACCCTATCTCCAGTTCCTCGAACACCACCGGCACACCGCAGCGGTCCGGGACATAGACCATGGAACCGATCTGCGACGCTACGACTACGTCCGGCAACACACGATCGATCGCTGCGCGCACCGCCACGGCGATCTCGGGATCATAAGTATCCACGAAAGACCTGGGCTTGCTCGAAAAGAACCCGGCCAGCGATCGCAGAGTGCCCGGTTTGAACCACCTAGATTCGTGGAGCGAAACGACCCGGCATATCTGCTGCAACTTGTCGGCGTCCGCGCGCCGCGAATCTTCCTGCAGAAGCGACACCAGGTAAACTTCGTGCTCCCGCGCTAGCACCTTTAGCAAGTTGTAAACCCGGATCCGGGACCCATTGTCTGGCGGGTACGGGAACCAGGCCGACAGAAAGAGAATCTTCACCTGTGCCGGATGCCCAAAGTATCGAATATCTCACAGTCGGAAAGCCGTCTGAAGACCGAATCGCGGGTGCGAGCTTCGGCCATCTCCGCGCGACGGCGTGTCGCCTCGATCAGGCCGCTTACGAACGCTTTGTCCCCTGCCAGCCGCCTCCTAACTGCGACCAGCGGTAGCCATCGCCGGTGCGCTGCCAGCATTCTCTTGTCTTCGATATTACGCCAGATAAAGAAAAGTCCGTTCCTTGCCTTTATTCGGCCTGTGAAAACCGGGTCCATCTTCGAGATCGAAGCCGCGTGCTGGTGGATCACCTCGCTCGCAGGTTGATACAGCGTCTTCCAGCCGCGCTTCCAGGCCCGGTACCCGAGGTCGGCGTCCTCCCAGTAGAATGGCGAATAGACCTCGTCAAACCCGCCGAGTTCATCCAGCATCGACCGCCGGTAGACGGCCGCGCATCCGGTAGCGTAAAGGATTGGTGTGACCTCTTGAACCTGCTGCCGCTGACCGGTATAGAACATTCCGTGGTGCCAGAAGCCCGTCGTCGGACCCTCATCGAGGCCGTGCCTAGCTGGCAGGAGAATCCTCGGGCTGACCGCGAATACGTCTTCATCCTCGAAAAGCGGCAGTATAGAATCGAGAAAGCCGGGGGCGACTTCCACATCGTTGTTCAGAACAATAAGCAGGTCACAGGACCCGGCCCTGCGGATCCCTTCGTTCACGGCGACCGAGAAGCCGCCATTTTCGGCTCTCGCAATAACCTCGACGTCAGCGAACGTGTTCTTGAGGAGCTCAACGCTGTCGTCGGTGCTGCCGTTATCGACCACAATAAGCTTTTCGTGGGGCAGGGCGGATAGGATCGATGGCAGGTGCCTTTCGAGGAGGGGTCGGCCGTTCCAGTTGGGCACAACAGCTACGCAGCGTATCCCGGGACACCCAGTGTGGTGCGCTCGAGTCATTTCTTGTGACCTCGGCCCAAGAACCGCGTCTCGATTATCCCAACCAGGACCGCGAAATCGTGAACGACCTTGAAAACCGGGAATAACGGTTCGCGGCACGAGATCGCCCTCCGAAGACTTTTCTTGAGCGACCAGGGCAGCGTGAGGTTGAGTATTCCGCGCCACGAGCGGTCGACAGTCTCACCGCGGCCGTACCAGCGAGCCGAAAGAAACACATCCCGCCAGGTCGAGGGATTGTCGTGGTAGCAAATCGCACCGGGCACGGCAACCGCCATATCGCCGATCTTCCTGCCGAGCGCCGCATCCTCGCCGTATCCTACGTCCTGGTATCCGCCTGCCCGGTCGAACGCATCCCTGTCGATCGCCCGATAAACCCAGTCGCGTTCCGGGAAACCCTCCGGATGTCGGCGCGGTGTGGTGAGGCCGTTATTCAAGTTCCAGCACCGGGCAAGACGCGAATTCCAGTTTCGAACATATTCCTCTCTTGTGAAAGTACCTGCTGCGGCCCCGGCAATTATGGGCTCGACGAGCCGTTCGACGAACTCCGGGTGGAAAGACATATCCGCGTCGGCGAACACGAGTATGCGGGCCTCCGTCCGGCTGGCACCGAGATTTCGCGCGGCCCCGGGCCCTCGATGCGTCTGCTGTAAGACTTTCGTGGCGTACCTACGCGCAATCTCGGCGGTGGCGTCGGTGGAGCCGTCGTCCACGACTATTACCTCCAGCGGGGAATATGTCTGTTCGTTCAGAGATTTCAGGCACAGCTCGATGCTAGCCTGCTCGTTATACGCGGCAACTATGACCGCCACCAACGGCCTGTGGGCTTTGTCCGTCATTTGATCTGTCTGATCACTCTCGCCGGGGCACCGACCGCAACGCAGAATGAGGGTAGATCACGCGTTACCACGCTGTTCGCGCCGATCACCACATGTTCGCCGACCGTAACTCCATCCAGGACTGCCGCTCCGACTCCGATCCAGCCGTTCCTGCCTATCGTGATCCCCTTTGCCAACTCCGGCTGGTCTCTGACCGGCGTGTCCGGATCCTCGAACGTGTGCTGATTCGCGACGATCGACACCATCGGCGCGATCAAAGCTGCCTCCCCGATCTTGAGACCACCCTGCCCGGTGACGAAGTTGCTGCCGCCCAGGCTTGCGCGATCTTCCATCTCGACAAACCCGCCGGCGTCGAGCAGCGTCGTGAACGGCCCGATGAAGCAGCCCTTGCCGATGCGGATGTGACCACCTGGAGTAGCGCGGACGAAGCAGTGCGCCGATATCTGGCTCCAGTCGCCTATAGAGATTCTGCCCGGACATTCGATCTGCGCGCTCAGCGCGATTCGAACTCCCCTTCCGAGGTGCTCAAACCTGCCGAAGCGCAGCCGGTAGATAAGGTGCAGCACGATATCGGCAATCCGTCTAATCGCCCGCATCCCGGCACCCTCCGGCTCCGAGCAGGCTTAAGTATGCCCTGTCGTAGATGTTGTCCCAATAGACATCAGTTCTGGCACGCGCGGCATTGGCCGCATATGTGGAGATCGACTCGGCGGTCATCGCGTCGATAGCCGCAGCGATCCCTTCGCGCTCAACGACGATACCGACCCCCTTCTCTTTCACCGCTCGGGCCAGCTCGGGATTGTCCGTCGCTATCACCGGCCTACCTCGGGCAAGGTAAAGAGGAAGCTTGGTCGGATACACCATGTCGTAGTACACCCCCTGCGGCTGGTACACGACTCCGACATCGGAGTGCGCGACGGCCTCGGCGCAGTCCTCCTCATTCAGAGGACCCAGGTGCTTGACGCGCGGGTCGCTCACACGCTCCGTAATCCATTCGCCTCCCACCCCGCAGAGTCTCAGCTCTACGTCGCCCCTTTTCGACCGGCAAAACTCGCGGACAAGCTCGGGCACGCCTCGAGTCTCGTAGAGCTGACCCGCGTAGATGAAAGTCCGGGGCGGCCCGTCCATTGCCGTGGGCGTCCCGTCGAACCGGCTCGGAAACGCCCCGTTCTCAACCGTTACTACCCGTTGCCGTCCCCAGAGCATCTCCTTCCCGATACATTCCGCGATTCCTCGCGAACACACCCATAGCCGCGTCGCTAGATGGTATACGCTGCGGTCGAACAGTTTGAGCAACCACAACGGCAGACCGACTCGATACTTCAGGTCAACGTGTTGATACCGCGGCAGGTCCATAATGTCCACCACTACCACCAGGCGGCGGACGAGTCCGACCAGCTTCATCCCCGCCACGAAAGCAAACGCTCTCGCGAGCTGCATCGCCGAGTCCAGACTCCAGAAGAACGGAAAGCCCGGGTAGCCCAGTATCACCGTCGCTCGCGGCCGCTTCCACAGAAGAGCAAGCAGGCGCGGCAGCGCCCAAAGGCGCGCCAGCCGACCCGGCCCGTGCATGAAGTCGCGCACCAGCCAGACTTCGGCGCCGCGGCGCTTTGCCCATTGTTCCAGGGCGTATTCGCGCACATTTCCGCCGTGCGCGTAGTCTCTAGCGGCGTCATTCAGGATCAGTATGATGTGACGTGGGCCGGCTCGTTCCTGCATTGGTCTTTGTTGCCAGAAGCTCGTCATAAATGCTGACAATTCGTTCTAAGTGCCCGGAAATACTGAACCGCGCGGCCCGCGTTCTCGCGCTGTCAGCCATCCGCGCGTATTCGGTAGGCGCCATCTCGAGGACTCTCAGGATGCCTTCCGCGAGGGATTCGGCACTCCTCGGTTCAACCAGCAGGCCCGAAACGCCGTCCTCGATAATCTCCGGGACACCTCCGACGCGTGTGGCGATTGTCGGCACGCCTGCGGCCAGGCTCTCGAGAACCACGCGCGGAAAAGCATCCAGCCAGGAAGCCAGAACCGATACGTCTAGAGCGGGCAGCACTTCAGCCGCGTCCTCACGAAACCCGGTGAATGTGAAGCTTTCGCAGACGCCTAGCTGCCGCGCATACCCGGCCAATTCCGCCGGGAAGTCCCTGTCAGGCCTGGTGTCGGCGCCGATAACCACAAAATGCAGGTTGCTTTTCTTTCTGAGCAGGATCGCGGCAGCGTCAACGAACTCGCGAAGCCCTTTTTCGGGCACAACCTGTCCAACGATTCCCACTACTTGTCCGTCAGACGCGATCCCAAGCCGGTTTCTTGCTTCCTTTTTGTCAAGCACGCGAGCGACCAGTCGCAGTCCGTCGTAGACCACCAGGGCCCTTTGCTCAAGTTGGGCCGCGCGCCCCGGAGCCAGCCGTCGGGCTGCGAAGTCTAGCAGTCGGGCCTTCACAGCTTTCGAAACGCATATGATCCTACTTGCACGCAATATCCAGGGCGCAAGCTCTGCGAGGCATTCGTCGGATTCCACGCCCCTCAGGTGCACAACAGCCGGCACACGACACAGCCTGGCCGCAGCTACCCCATACCCTGCGAAGTACTGCTGGTTGACGTGTATGAGCCGCGCCCGGTACCTGCGAACCAGCGTGCAGAGCCGTCCGATTGTCTCCAGATACCGAAACGGGTTGCGGGCTCGGAGTCCGTAGAACGGAACTATGTGGGTCGGGACGCCGCGCTCCCGCAGCATTCGTGGGAACTCGCCGTCGGACGGGCACACGGCCGCGGGGAGAAACCGCTCGCGGTCCAGATTCGTGACCAGGTCGAGCATGGCACCCTCGGCTCCTCCGACCCAGCTTACCTCGTTGATGTAGAGGACCACGCTCCGTTCAGGCATGGCGTCCACCGAACGCCCGCCACCACCTGCCAAACGGCCTCAGCACACTTCCGAGGACCGAACGAGAAAGTGCGCCCGCCACGGGATCGACCGCCGAGTAAACCAGGCACCTGAGCCTCATTCGGGCCGTCACGTGCCTGCGCTGGGCCAGGCGCGCTACCTCGAGTATATCGCGCTCGCGGGACGTCCCGGTCAGAGAGGCCGAATGGACGCGATAGTAATACCCGTCTGCATCGCATCGGACAATCGGGAACCGGCGGTACATTCGAAGCCAGTAGTCATAGTCCTCGGCTAGTCTCATATCCGGGTCGTAAGGTCCGACAGCCTCGGCTGTTTCCCTGCGGTAGACGAAATAAGCGCCGACGACGTTCTCGCGGGGAAGATAGGCAGGCGGCGGGCAGTCTTTCTTTCCTATGACCCGCCCCTGTTCGTCGATCAGATAGAACGAGCCGTACGCTAGCGCGGCTCGAGGATTATTTCGCAGGCCTTCCACAAGAGCCGCGATCCCATCCGGCGCATAAAGGTTGTCGTCGGACGTCCAGGTGAAGAACTCTCCAGCCGCGGCCGCGAAGCCTGCGTTCAGGGAAGCAGGAAGACCCAGATTCCGGCTGTTTGTGATCAGGCGTATGCGCGGGTCGTCGTACGAGCGCACGATCTCGGCCGTGGAGTCGGTCGAGGCGTCGTCTACAACGATGAGCTCGATATTCTCCCAGGTCTGCGCGAGACAGCTCTCGACGGACTCCCGCAGATACCGTTCTCCATTATGCACCGGCAGGACGATACTTATCAGCTCTGGTTTCATATGGCTCTCGCGAGCGGAGCCGCCCGGTTGATCGCGCTGCGGCTGCATCGGTCGGAAGACGAGGGCGCGCGGGCTACGCCGCGCGCACCTGTTCGGAAACTACGTCACGCAAGAAAGCGACCAGGGCAGCTTTCTTCTCATCAAGCAGCGCCCGGTCCAGCGACACCAATTCGTCGCACACGCCGTCGGCCCCGACAGCTTCGAACAGATAGGCCCTGCGCGTCTTGTTGTAGAGCCTGGCGCGCTTGCCGTATGCGAGCGCAGCGACGCACGCGTGCACCCGATCGCTGTGCACCTGGCTCGCGTTGGCGTACAGGGTCAGGTAATCCTGTGGTATGTCGGAGATCAGCGTGTTGGGATGGCCAAGCCAGCTCTCCGGCGCAATGCTCCAGATAACGTGGTGGGCCCGCACAACCATCATCGACCCGGTGTCTACCTCAGGCTCCGGGCAGTCGTCAAACGCCAGGACCACATACTCGGGCAACACCAGATCTAAAGGCTGATAGGCCTCGGTTAGGAAGAACCCGCAGTCGATGCCGGGTCTAGCATTGACCGCGGCAGCCGCCAGCATCTCGCAGGTTCGATCATCACGCGAGACCAAAAGCAGCGGTCTGATCTTCTTGAGAAACGCCTGGTAGTCCGCGCGCTCCTCGTCCGTGTACTCGGCAGCTCCTACACCCAGCAACACGATCGGCACGCCCCTCTCGGCCAATGCACTGATGGTGGGCCCGCTCTGTTTGATGAAGAGCTGGGTCACCGCGTTGCCCGCGTAGACTGCCAGATCGCAATCCGTCAGAGCGGCTGGCATCAGCGCGTTTTCCCACGTGAACTCCGGCTCGAAGACGCGCGTCGGCCCGCGTCGAAGGCGCGCCAGCGGCGAGCGGTATCTTCCCCGCAACGTTTCTATGCTTTCCCGAAAGAACCACCTCGGCAGGCCGCTGCCGAATGCGATTTGCGCGGACGGAAAAGCCGTCCGCAGAAGCGCCATCGCCCCAAGGTCGATAAACGCGTTGCCTATGTTGGTGGGCCACCCACCCCCGAAAAACAGGATCCTCATTGGTCTGCTAGGCTCGCGGACCATATTCCACACCTCGCCGCTTTTCTGCCGGCTCGCAGATATCGCCGGATCCGGATAGCGGCAGCCGCCAGGTTTCTCCGAACCGGATCGTATGCTCTCCCGCCCCGGCCGACCAGACTCAGGTAGATACGTTCGTATTCGTGCGCCATTCTATCTTCGGAAAAATAACGGGCGCGCGCGAGTCCCGCCTCAACTATCGCCTGCCTCACAGGGCCTCGGAGCACCTCCGCCAGCTCCACGGCTCGCTCGCACGCGTTCGATCCCCTGTCGTAGAGCAGTCCGGAAACCCCGTCTTCGACTACCTCCGGAATACCGCCAATTCGTGGGGCCACAACCGGGCAGCCGCACGCCATCGCTTCGAGCAGAGCAAGGCCAAACGCCTCGGAGGCCGAGGTCGAGATCAGACACCCGCCGGACATCGCGGCTGTTCGATAAGCGCGTGCCATTTCGGAAGCGCTGAGACCGCGCAGGTAAGTCACTCGATCGCCCAACCAATCCCGCAGAGTCGCGTGAAGGCCGTCGGGCGCTCCGTCTACGACACATACCCGCCACCCGCGTTCGACCAGCCTTGACGCGACCGCCGCAAACCCGGGATGGTCCTTTGACCAGTCCCCCGTCCGACCAACCCACAACGCCACCGGCTCATCGGAATCGTTGTAAGGACCCGACGGATCGAACTGCGAGAGGTCCACGCCGTTGTATACCACAACGCTGTCCATACCCGAGCTCCGTCTCAGCCTGTCGCGGGCGCTCTCCGATACGCTAGTCCAGACCGTAGGGTTATCCAGGACTATGGGCGCGTTCGGCACCCAACCGTGACAACTGCCTACGACCGGACCGCGATAGCCCGCGACCGCCATCGCCCTGGCCAACCCTCTTCTGAAACAACCGATTTGTGCATGCACCAAATCAAACCTGCCGCGGACGATCACCTCGCCTACGCTTGTCTCCGGGCCGGCGTGGACTTCGCAGATGGCCGAATACGAACCGAGTGCCGGACCGGCCTCGTAGAAGTATAGCACAGGCTGATGGCCGGCCCTAACCAGAGCACGGACCAGACCCGCCAGGTGCGATTCGACCCCGCCGTGCAGGCAGATAGTGTTTGTAAGAAGAATCTTCACCGGCGCCCCTCGCCCGCCCTCATTCCGGCCGGAGCCCGGAGTCGGCTTCGACAAAAGGAGACGCTCTGTCGGGTTCCGGATCGCCTGAAAACCGGTCACGACCCTCCGCCTGACTAAGGTTCCAGATGTGTTCGAGTCTTGCGACTCCCCGGTAGCCCCGGTCCTCTCTGACGTAGACGCTCGCGCAGTTGTGTAGTGTCTGGTAGTGGGTCTTCTCGGAGGCGTCCATGAGGCCCACGGATATCCAGTAAGCGCCGTCGGTTAGATCCAGCCTGGGAATGGTCAGCTCGCAGGTAAACTCGCCGGCCTTCACGTCCGGGACGAACCCGTCCATGCCGCTATTGATATCGACGCACTTTATCCCATCCGACCGCGCGATCTCAACGCCCATATTCAGTCCCGACACGCATTCTGGCGCAAAACCAGTGACGAGGATCGTGAGCTGATCACCGGCCGCGAGTTCTTCCACGTCGTTACCTGACCTGTCCAGGAGCCTCACAGAGTTGATTCTAACGGCGCAGGCGTTGGCTCCTTGCTCGCCAGGTTCAGCCGGTGCGGCGGAAACAGAGGCCTGCTGCAGTTTTCTGTAGTATCGGATCGCTTCGGCGGGAGTGCCTTCGTACACGCTGCGGCCCTGACACAGCACCATACACCTAGCGCAGATCCTGGCGACTGCTGGCAGATTGTGGGACACGAAGACGACGGTAGCCCCGCTTGTCAGCAGCTTGCCCATGTGCGTCTGGCACTTAGCCTGAAACGCAGCGTCGCCAACTGAGAGCACCTCATCGACAAGCAGTATTTCCGGCTCGAGGTGAGCTATCACGGCAAACCCCAGCCTCGCGTACATTCCGCTGGAGTACCTTTTCACCGGCATGTCGATGAACCGCTCGAGCTCGGCGAACGCGACGATATCGTCGAACTTCCGCTCTATCTCGCGCCGGGTCATCCCGAGTATCGACCCGTTCAGGTAGATATTCTCACGGCCGGACATTTCCGGATGGAAACCCGCCCCGATCTCGATCAAAGCCGAAACGCGCCCACGCGTGCGGATGCTCCCATACGTGGGCTCCATGATTCGGGTGAGAAGCTTGAGCATTGTGCTCTTGCCCGCGCCGTTGTGGCCGATGATGCCGAACGCCTCGCCCTCATCGACGTCGAAGCTGATGTCACGTAGGGCCCAGAATTCCTCCTTGTGGTGCCTGCCGATAAGGCTTCGCAGTCCGTCAGCGAGGTTGCGTGGCCGCGATTGCGGCACCAGGAACTTTTTCGAGACGTTCTGCACCGAGACGCTCTTCATCAGATCAAATCAACTCCGCAAAGGTCGGCTCCAGCCTCTTGAACACCCGGTAGCCCGCAACAAGCACAAAGAGCCCGACAGCCGCCGAGATGCCCAGGTGAGCCCAATCGGGCGGGCGGCCCATCAGCGCCACCTTACGGAAGCTGTCCATCACCGAGACCATCGGATTGAGCATATAAAACGCGAGATACCTCTGCGGCACGTCCTCCAGTCTATAGATAATCGGACTCAGATACATCCACACCTGCAGCACCAGTGGAAGCACGTGCCTTACGTCCCGATAGATGACATTGATGCCGGAAAGCAAAAAAGCCAGCCCCAGCAGCAGGAAGATCTGGACCAACAACACCACCGGCGCCATCAGCAGCCACCACGTCACGTGGATGTGGTACACCCAAAACAGGGGAATCAGGACGAGCACACCCAGTCCCAGGTCCACCATCTTCCCCAATACGCCGGCGATCGGGAAAGCCTCGCGCGGGAAGTATATCTTGGTGACCAGGTTGAAGTTCGCCACCAGCGACTCCGTAGATGTAGTCAGCGCGCCGCTGAAAAACGTCCAGGGAAGTAACGCGATGTACGAGAAAATCGGGTAAGGGATACCGCCGGTGTTCACCCGCACGATCAAGGAGAACACCACGGTGTAGACAACCATCAACGCCAGCGGCTGTATCAGCGCCCACGCGACACCCAGAATCGACTGCTTGTACCGGGCACGGATATCCCTGAACGTGAGGCTGCGAATCAGCTCGTGGTAGGTAAGCAGCACACTCAGGGCGCCGAGCCTGGGTTCCTCAGGCCACTGGTCCTCTGATGCTTCCCGCGATGCCGCCAGTGCGTCGGTTGATCCGGTCATACGCGGCCCCTTCTCGTCAATCCGGGAACGGGTTCTCGTCCTGATCTGAGGCTTTCGAGGCGGCCTCGGGCGGGGGTATCGCCTTTGGACTCGAACCCGATTCCTCGGCAGCCGGGCCGCTGCCGTTTCCGTCCTCGCCGGTGCCTATCGCTTCGGTGGGTAAGCCCTTCGGCACGGAGTCGGCGTAATAGTGGGAGTAATAATAGCAGCTATCAACCGCGTCGGGCTGCATGCGATTCACTACGACTCCCAGGATGTTCGCCTTGGCTTTTCTGAGCAGGTCGCGCGTCTGAGTCTCCGTTCCCCTGGGCGCCTGGTTCGCCGACACCACCATCAGCACCGCGTCGATCCAGCTCGCAAGCATCGGCCCATCGCTGAAGACTATCGTAGACGGGGTATCGAACAGAACCAGGTCGCAGTGCTCCTCCAGCATTCCCACAAGCTCATGCATCCGCTCCGAGCCCAGAAGCTCAGACGGATTCATCGGCTGAGGACCGCCCGGTATCACGACTAGATTGTCGATATCGGTCTTGCGCAGGACGTCTGCCAGCTTCGACTTGCCCTGCAAGAGCGTCGATAGACCGACTTCATTCGACAGCCCGAAGAACCTATGCAGGCTGGGCCTTCGCATATCGGCATCGATCAGTATAATGCGCTTGCCTATCTGCGCCAGGGCGATGGCAAGGTTGCAGATGGTCGTTGTGCCTCCCTGACCGGGCCTCCCCGTCGCGACCATCAAAGTCTTGAACGGCTGGTCGCGCAACGCGAAAAGCACGTTCGTCCGCAGAATCCGGTATGACTCCGCCATCGCCGAAAGCGGATACAGATGGGTCAGCTTGGGCAAGACGCCGTCGCGTCCCGTTAGCTGCGGAGTAAGTCCCATAACCGGCAGCTCGAGCAGCTTTTCCACATCGCTGGCGTTGCGCATCCGGGTGTCGATCGAGTCGAGCCAAACCGAGACCGCTACACCGACAATAAGCGAAAGTATCAGGCCGTAGATCAGAAGGGCCGTCCGGGTCGGCCCCAGCACAATGGGCTTGCCGACGTCGCGCGCCCAGTCGTAAGGGACGATGGAGCCGGTTCGGGTGAACTCTTTTTCGGCTATGGTCACCTGCGCCAGCCTGTCGGCTATCATCTTATAACTGTTATCCGCCTGCGCGTATTTGCGCATCAGTTCGGCGAGTTCCGGCTCTGCCCTTGTGAGAACGTTTGCCTTCGACTGCGCCCTTGCAATGGCGCCGTTTATGGCGGCAAGCTTGGCTTTGGCCGTAGCCAGCATGTAGGCGGCTTCGGACCGCTTCTTTAGCAGGTCCCGATGGACCTCGTTAACCCGGGCCTCGGAGTAGTTTGTGCCCTCAATGCTGATGCGAAGCTTAAGCGCCTGGATGTGCGATTGCAGTGCCTTGCAGACGTCGTGTTCAGGGGTATATCGCTGCAGGTTGAGCTGCAACTGGGCTTCGGCCTGGGCCAGTTCTTCTTTGAGTTTCTGAACCGTCGGGTTCAGCTCGGGGGGCATCGGCTCCCGCACAACGGCAGGTTCGCGCCTGAGCTGCGCCTCGACGTTTCTGACCGCCGCCTCAGACTCCCTCACCGCTGCCTCCGCCAAACTGCGCGCGGCCTCGAGGCCTGCGATTGAGGATATGGCATTCTGGGTTTCGGCATCTACCCCCAGCACGTTGTGTCTGGTCTTGTATTCCGAAATCCTTCTCTGCAGATCGCGAAGCCGGGCCTGCACTTCGCTAAGGCTGGTCTCCAGGAAGCGTGCGTACTTGCGCGTGTCCTCCCGGCTCTTCTCCTGATACGCCTCCGCAAAAGCGTGGGCGACGGCGTTCGCCAGGTAGGGTGCGGCGAATCCGTCCCTGAGCTTGACGGTAATCCTGATGATGTCGGTAGTCGTGCCCTTCTCGCCGATCGAGCCCATCTGGACCGGCGCGACCTCCAGCACATCGGGCCAGTCCCTCAGCGACAGCACCTTGCCGGGCCGCACCTCTATCCGTGTGATCTGTCTGTAGCTGGGAAGGCCGGGCTGGAGCTTGGCCTGGACCTCAACAGGCTGTGCGAGGAAGTCAAGCGCTCGAAGGAAAACCTCGCCGCCTTCCGCCAGGATGATCAGGTTGCTCAGGATTCGGTCTCGATCGACGTTCACCGGCGCAGCGCCGGGGGTTGTGGTCGAGATCCCACCTTGCATCACCTGCGCCGTCGGGGAAACGTAGGTCGTCGCCGGATACACGACCGTCGGCTTGGGTACGGCAATGATCACCACCAGCAGCGTCACCGCCACCAGTCCCAGGATCATCAGAAGCCTTTGCCTTACGACCCTTACCAGATGCCAAAACTTCATCGGTTCGTGTCCCGAACGCCAGTAACGGCACGCTAAGCGGCGAACGGCCTACTTGAGCATTATACCATAGTGACCGCCGCGATCCCCAACGAACAGTGACCGCGAATCAGTTCAGTCTTGCGGGCGCAGACGTCCCGGACGCCGTCATCCTGAACTCGATTCAGGATCCATCCTTTCAGCGCCCGGATGCTGAAACAAGTTCAGCATGACGTGATTCCCGCAGAACTGAACTGTCTCCTGACCGCCGGAGCATACACACTTATACGCACATCGAGGGCGCTACGTTCCTGCGAACACACGCTGCGCGGCCTGTCCAGTGCGGAGCAGGAATTGGCGGCGGCGCGGCTAAGCGGTTCATTATGTTTGAGTCGGTTCTTCGGATGAAGTTTTTCGTCCCCGCTCACGCGCTGCTGCTGGCGGCTTCGGCCTGGACCTGCGCCTCACCGACTGGGACGTGGAGATCGGATTTCAAACGGCAACCGGTTTCGGCGCGCCCACGCATCGAAGTCCGGTATTCCGACGCGTCCCGAACGGCCTTCACGATAGAGGCGCAGGATTACTCCCTCACGGCGGATTTGAAATCCGGATCCGGTCAGAGGATAACCGGCCTGGCCGTCCGCGGCAGCAAGGGTTTCGCGAATGTCCTGGGACGCTCCGGGGCTTTTCTCGAGCTAGTCGACGCAGGCGGGGTTCGCTACAGCAGCCTCAATTCAGCGAACGCATCCAGAATAAACATCTACCGCCGCGGCCCGTACTATATTGAGATGCATTGGCTTGATGTGGAGCTGGTTGACGCAGGCGGGAGGGCCGCCCCGGTCAAGGGCGAGGTCGTGTTCTACTCCTACCCGGAAAAGACTCATGTCGGCGTGATGTTACACGTTACCGGGCCTATCGATGTGGCAGACGCCGCTATGACGATCGAGTTCGAAGCCCAGTCTTGCGCAAGTCCGTCCCGGCGTCAGACCTCCGATGGCACACCGATAAGCGGGTTCGTTCTGATAAAGCGGGCTGAGGGTGCACCTGCGTGCGCGCTGGTGTATCCGGTTCCGAGGGGCATCGACGATGTAGCCCTCGAAAAAGGCGAAGGCATAATCCGGGTTACGAACTCGCTCTACAGCGCCGACTCACACGACGGCGTCCCGGCGGTGGAACGCCGAGGAAAAGCATGCCGGGTATTTCGAAATCTTCCCGCTTGAGTCCAGTGAGGTATCGGAAGCACTGGAAAACGAAATCCAGCCGCTTTTGTCGGCCAATTTCACCCTGCTTACATCGCCCGGCGCCGCGAGAGGAAGTGCGGGTGAGGTCCTGGGCTACGACCCCATCCGCGGCTGCTACCGTATCGCAACCGACAACCCGGGAAGCTTCAGCTACCACTACGAGAACCCGAACGAGTACGAGGCGGCGTCGCTCGCCGTTCAGAACGGTCCGTCGGCACGCAAGGTCTACATCCTGCATGAAACGCGCCGCAATCCCGGTCTGGTGGAGTGCGGTGTGCTGCTGGACGAGTCGGGCATTACGCTGCCGATAATGGTTCAGATATCCAAGAACTTCTCGGGCGAGAAAGAAGAGCCGTTCTACAATCCCGGGGACACCCCGTTTTCTGAGACGATCTTCCCACTCTACCTAGAGCCGCACGAGTGCCGCAGGTTCACAAGCCTGCACCTGTATCAGAACTGGGGGTCGCACCCGCTCAAACAGTTCTCGTCGTTGGGTGCGTGGATGGACTATTATCACATGTCCACGGGGGTTACTGAGACCACCTGCTACGTTCCGTTTCTGTTCGGAGGGCTGGACGGCGTATCCATTGCCGACCCGCGCCCGATGAGCCAAGAGATGTGGAAGAGCCAGCCCCAGCACGACAACGTCGCCGGCCACAGCTTTCTCCGATATCGCGACGAGCACGGCAGATGGCACTACATAGAATACGCAGGCACCACGTTTCGTTCCACCGGGCCTAATTGGGCCGATGTAACCTTGAGCTACCTGTCTGACGACGGCAGGGCGAAGGCTACGCTCGACGTCTTCGAACTGCCGCAGACCGACGAACTGCGCAACTTCATCCACATGCGCATCGACTTTCTTGAGCCAGTCAAGATCAAGGACGGCGACTTCGCGCGCAATATGCGCCTGTTGAACATCGCGAGCTGGGTTCAGCGGATGCGCTACACGCACGTAGCTTACGGCGGCCCTTCAGGCGATGCAACCGTTGTCCCGATCAAACTCGACGACGACTTCACTCTGGCGGGCGCTCCGCTCCCGGCTGAAAACGGCTTCGCAGCGATCTACCCGGACAGGAAAGGCGCAAATGCGTTCGTGGTCAGGCGATTCGAAGGCAGACTTGGCGGGACGCAAGTAGCCCCGGGGGTCTCGGTGATCGGACAGAAGAACGGCGACACAATCCTGATGCTCGTGCCGATTACGGAGGCGACCGAGATCAGGGCCGGCGATTACCTGGACATTGACCTTTTCATAATGCCCTACGGCGGCGGCACGCAGGACTAGGAGTCCGTCCGACTATCGACCCAGCG
>JBMFPI010000013.1:11084-20422 GCA_049969195.1 Armatimonadota bacterium | reverse complement strand
CCAGTGGACCAGAGCGTATTGGCCGGAGGAGCTGGGCTACGCCGGGCCGACCGGCGGCTACAGCACCTTCAATGCCGGCCAGGGCAGGTTCTTGCTGCGAGTGACATACGACCCGAACCCTCAGGATCCGTTCTCAAAATACATCAAGATCGAGTCGATAGGTCGGCTCGGGGTGTTCGATAAGAACGACCCGACCACGTACAAACATCGGGGCAGCAGCCAACTCCGGCGCGAGATCACCGCGTACAAGCCCATCGGCATCACCGACTACCTCAGGTTCGTCACAAACAAAGACAACCGGCCGCTCGCTTTTCCGCTTGGCTGTCCCCGTCTCGCGCTCAGCCTCGGCAGGCTTGACCCCGATTCTGCGCGTCAAGGCTGGTACCGCGGCGCACCCATCAGGGTAAACGGGAACCTGGTGTGGCACGGGAACCCGTCCGTCAGCCTCTATCTCCGAGGAGTGCATCCGGCGGACCAGACCGGCAACCCCATCACCAGTCAGTTGATCCCGCTTGACGGCGTCGAGGTTTCAGGTGAGATCGACGTCGCGGATCCGAACTGCCAGGTTCTGTTGAAACGCATTGTTCCGCAGCCGGCGGGCGGGTACACCGTGGTGGATACCAATCCGATCGCGCTTCCGCCCAGCAACGACCCTGACTTTACAACGGCAGGCGGGTTCTATCGCGACGGGAGCGATAGCACGGACAGGGACAAAGCCGCGCGGGGTGTCCGTAGAATCGAGCCTCCCGACATAACCGCGCTCGATCCCACCAAGAGCGTCTCCCGCTATCAGCTCCTGACGCTGTATTCGGGCGAGCGGATCAGAACGCGAAGCGCGAGCGGCAGGTGGGGCTGGACCAACATCGCGGAATACGGATGGGGGCGCGGTGTTTACATCAGTAACCGAAATGACAGGCAGGACGAAAGCGAGACCCTGATCGGCGGCTACACCCTGCGATATGACTGGCTCAACCCGAACAATCCTATCTCCACCTGGTGGAAGGGGCCTTATTACATACCGCCGGGAGTTGTGATCACGCTTCACCCAGACGATACCGATGGTGACGGACAGGCCGATTTCAGTATCACCCGCACGGATATTATGTCGCGTGGGCGGAAGTTTGTCTGGCGGGATGCCTGGGGCAGGGAACGGAAAGATTGGGGCAGCACCGTTACGATGCCGTATCCGGACCCGAATAAGGGGCGCATCATCTACGACCGCGACCAGTTCGGAAACATCATCTGGAGCGTCAAGAAGACCCTCGAAGGTAACGGCGTCATTTACGCCGAGGGCAACATTCGCATTCGCGGAATGCTTCCCCGGGGTCTGCAGCTAACGGTTGTTTCCAACGAGAATATTTACATCGAGGGTAACCTGCTCAAGTACCGCGACCCGACAAAGCCTATCGACCCGTCGCAGGACCGGCTCGACCCTTGGCGCGGTGCGGACAACACCTGCGGGCTGGCGCTGCTGGCCAGAAAGAATATCTGCGTGAACACCACTCAGTTTTTCTCGCCGCTGAACTCGATCAGTCCCGAGAACGTCGGCTCCGATGCACGCAACGGCCTGCCGCCGTTTCACGTCATCGTCAGCGATAGCCCGGACAGCGTATTCCGCTGCGCGTTCGACTTCGGGCCGTGGGAGTCGGAGGTAGCGACCGCCGCGCCGACGGCCCGTGTTCTGTATCTCAGGCACGCCGGCGAGTATGGGCCGACTTATATAAATGCCTGGCTCAACTCAAGCACCAACCTTCCGGACTCCGGGCTGCTATACCTCAACTGGAACACGACGTCCGAACTGCCGAGGCACGTCTGGGGCGTCGGCGATCCCAGGTTCAACCCGCCGGGGTGGGGAACGGACACATCTTTCGTCTGTGATGTTTTCAATCTAGATACTACCGCGCACAATGCGTGGCTCAGGACCGAGCCGGGCATTTTCAACCTGCTGCAGATTGCACTCGATGAGACTACTTATACGCGCCATAACTACCTGATGGGCGGCATCGCCGTGCAACCGATGGATATCAGGATTGAAGCTATTCTCTATGCCCAGGAAGGGTCGTTCTTTGTGATACCGGGCAACTGGTTCAACCCTGATCACAACGATACAAGGGAGGCCTTCAATGCCGGAAATCCAAGGCCGGCGGGTATCACGGACCCAAGGTTCCCATTCTTTGGCGAGCCGCTTGATATCAGGATCATCGTGGACGGAGCCGTTAGCGAGAATATGCCTGCCGCCGTAAGCGACGTCGAGGAGTGGATGTCCAGATGGGGCAGCATACCCCCGGTGTACGGGTCCAGCAATCAGCCGACAGCTCATCCCGGCGAGGGACTGACGATACTCTACGACGACCACGCCGGCTGGCCGCTTGCGGACTTGCGTCTGACTGCCCAGCCTCGCACTCCGATCAGGAAGGACAAGTACGGACGCACACTGCCGATAACGCCGAGATTGCCCGTATGCGGAAGTCTGCTGTATTTCGGGGACGTGATGTAGCGAAGTCTGGACCGCGTGGTGGCCCGGTGCCCGGAGACGCTGCGGCGCTCGAGCCTGAGGTTGGGAAGATGTCTCGAAAGCGGCCGTGCTTGGCGTGCTCCGACTGAGTCGCGCGGTCGAGGTGATGAAAGAATGAGAAAGCCTGATCGAGCCGTGTCGATTGCGGTATTGACGATATTCCTGGCCGCGCTTGCAGCTCCGGCCGGGGCGCAGGCGTTTCTCTACGCTGGAAAGCGAAAGAAGATCAATTGCGGGGTAGTGTGGGCGTATGTTCCGCAGGGGACGTCCGCGTGGACCCTGGCTAACGGGAACGCGGTCCAAAAAAGCGGCAACGATGGAGGTGTCGGCGACCTTTTCTACCTGCTTGAAAGCCGCACCGATCTGAAACCACCTGGATGGAGCTTCGACAACCCTCTCGCTCCGGGCGGCCCGGCTGCGGGGATAACCAAGGACAACCCTAACTATTGGAAGGTGGACCTGCGGTCCGCGTCCGACCTTTCGCGGATGCACGTGCTCTACCTGCCCGGCTACGGTTCGGTGGAACTGTCGTCGCAGGACCGGGAGAAACTTAGGCAGTTCGTGGACGGCGGAGGGGTACTCTGGATAGACAACGTCGGTACCGGCGGGCATCTGGACTTCGGGCCCGATCCCGGCACGTTTTTCATCCCCAGCTTTAAGTTCCAGGGGATTACTGGCACGGATTTTCCTGTCAGCCGCCATCACCCGCTGCTGACACTGCCTTACTGGCTCAACGACTGGGAGATTGCAAACCTAGGTGCCAACCCGGGTACGGCCGTATGTCTTCCGGGTTACGACCCGGGCCGGGTCGGCGGTTGGGGTGGCACCAACCAGCCAACAAGCTTCGATGTTCTTTATCCTGTGGTCGGCAACACGAACGGACAGGGCCGACCGAGCATCGCTGCGAACGCCTACGGCAGCGGACGTATCGTCGCGACGGCCAACTACGTCGGGCGAGGGTGCTATTTCAACCCGGCTAACCTGAAGTTTGCATACAACGTGATAGCGTGGTCGGCATCCTGGACCCACATGCGCAAGGACCCCCGTCGTACGGGTGCGTCCATAGACACCGTGGGCGGAACCAAACTTCTTGAGGTGTGGTCGCTGCCGGTTCCCGCGGCGGCAGGCGGCACTGACGATGCCGTTGGCAACGCGCCTGTCATCTACAAGAATGTGGTGTTCTACACCGTCGGCGATACAGTCTACGCGCTTGATCTGGTTCCGCAGGAGGACCTTGATCACGACGGCAATCCCGACGACGGCTTCCCCGGCACGGGCAACATGCCGAACAGGGGCCAGGATATTGTGTGGTACTTCCAGTCGCCGGGGAATAAGTTATCCGCGCCTTCGATCGTGAGCGCGCAAGATCCGGGCGACCCAGCTAAGTCAATCGAGGCCGTGCTTGTCGCCTCGAGCTCGGGCGAGGTACACATGCTGCCCGCTTTTCCCGTCGACGTACAATTGCGGTTCGTGCAGACGATGCCTATATCGCCCCTGGTCACGGTTTCCGGCGCGCCGAACCCCAATCCCGCACCGCCGCTATACGTCAACGGGTGGATTTACTCAACCGGCGGCGACGGCCGGCTCTACGCTTACAACCCATCTCTGAAAGCGTGGGGCCTGGATAACCCGGGCCAGACCGTCTACTACCAGTGGTCCGTGCCCACAAATACGGCCGGCGTGGTTGAAGGATCGGCCGAACCCAGAACGGGGCCGAGCTTCGGTTATGTCACCAGTGACTCGAGCGGCGCGACGGTCGGTATGGTTTACTGGTTTGCGGGTCCCTGGCAAACCGCGGCCCAGCCGCCGGGTGCCGAGCAAAACGATCACGTATACGGGGTTCCCGTGCACGTCGCAAACGACCGCGTGCGCGTGGAACAGGTGAGTCCGAGCGGCCGCTTTGCCCAGTGTCGGGTTACGTACAACAGGGCGTTCATCGCATCCGTGCCTGAGCCGATCGCGTTCATACGCAGGCCCGGACAGACCGAGGTGCGGGCGATAAAGGTCTACCCTAACGCAAGACTGAATGGAGACAGTCCGCCCGATCCGGGTGCAAGCCGGCACATCGGACACGTGGTGGTGGAGAGCCCGGTCCCAATAGACCAGAACACCATGGTTCACGTGACCTACGCTCTCGACTACGCTTCACCCGAGGGGATCAACTATACGTTTAGCCCCAATATCCGACAGCCGCTCGAGCCGCGTTCGAACTCGCAAAACGGCGTTCCCAAGACGACTGTTGTGTCAACTCCGGCTATTGGCTCGGACAACATGATCTTCCTCGCGGGCTCGCGCGGGACCGGAAACCCTTCCGCTGTCTACGGCTTGAGAAATGACGGCACGACCCAGATCTCCCGGTGGATCTACCTGCTTCACAGCGGCGTTGATCCGGGGCTGCTCACAGGACACGCCGGCGCCGACATTACCATCCCGGGTATTGTCTACGATGCCAACTCGCCCACTCCTATTTGGATGCAGAGCCCTTCGGTATTCTCCTCGCCCGCCGTCTGGCAGGACAAGGTGTTTGTGACGGTGAGCACCGGTTCGAGGCAGGGCGGGCCGGTTACCCGGCCGACCGCCGCGTTGCTATGTTTTAAGGCGAACTCCGACTTTGTCATTCGGATCACCGAGAATGCTGGCTACGCCCCCGGCGGCGGCGCCGTCAAGAGGCCCAAGTCGCTCAGAGATCCCTCTACCGGACGCGAGAAGCAAGTAAAGCTCTGGCAGCCGAATCTGATACAGGGGAATACTTCCGAACCCGGACTGCCACTGCAGTTGGCCAGACAGGCTACGGCTGGTATGGGCGTCTCGATAGATCACGACAAAGGCACCATCACGTTCGAAAACTTCGACAAAATGAAGCTAATGGGCGGGGCGATGAACCTCCAGCTCACCAACTGCTTCTCGCCCTCGCTGCCCGTGTGGGTGTTCGTGGACAACGTTGAGGTCCCGATAGACTGGAGCACCTGGGCCCCAGCGAAAGCCATATGGGATGCGACTCATCCGGGTCAACCAATGCCGGTCCCGGCCGGAGACTCTGTGGACCTAAGCGGCTGGAACAACCTGCTCTGGTTCTACATCATCCCGCCGCACGTCAATCCGGCCACCAACACAAAGGTTCCGTGCTCGGGCATACACTCCTCACCGGTAGTAATAGGCGGAACCGTCTACTTCGTCTGCGACGATGGCTACATCTATGCCTATCCGGCGGAGCCGCGGGTGGTCTCCGGGGTGGCGGTCGATCCGCTCATCTGGGAGGGCAAGATTTCGGACGCGGCGAATCCTCCAGGGCCGCTGAGGGGATCCGGCGGCGGTGCCAACCTCTCTATCGCCGGGTCCAATGGCGTGCTGTTGATTCCTACGCCGGGTGGACTGCACGCGTACACCAACGCGACTACGCTGGTCGCCGACGCCAACCGGCTCGCTGAGGTCGACGGCGCCGGTGAGATCAAGTGGTCGTTGAGCTCCGTATCGTGGCCTGTTGCTGCGCCGGCCGGCAGCACGCCGGCAATGACCTCCGGTCCGATCAACAAACCCTCGCGCGCTAGGTACCTGCCCTCAGGTGAGATACTGCTGGTCAATTCGGGCGCGAATCAGGTCTGCCGGATAGACAAAGGCGGCAACGCCGGAATTGGGGGCCTGGCAGGCAAGTACATACGCGGGATCTACGATAAATTCGTCGACCCTAAGAACCTGCTGCGTCCCGGGCAGCCCACTCGCCTCTCATCGCCCACCGATGCCATATTCTGGCAGGATTACGAGATGGAGAACAACGTGATGGTTCGCGTAGACCACTGCATAATTGCGGATTCGGGCAACCATCGCGTGCTTGACCTGGTTTACAGGTTCAAACTGGACGCAAGAACCGGCGCCCCGACCGAGCTTATGACGACGGACCAGCCGGGGGTGCAGCCCGATCCGGCGACAGGATTCTATCTACCCGAGCTCAACTGGGTTAGCGTGACCGACTCGACAAACGAGCGCTACATCTACGAGTGTGTGCAGCTTGTGTCCAATCCCGCCGGAGGCCAGGACATTTATGCCGCTGTTTCGAACTATCGAGGCAACTTCCCGGGCCCGCCTCCGGCTAGCGTCCGCACCGAGGGTTTGGGCGGAGCCATATTCGCTTTGAGCTACCGGGTGCCGGGCGCAGCGGGTACAACCTGGAACTACTCGCACAGCGATGCGGGCCGCATCGTAGCTGCTTGCGACCGGGTGATTCCACCGGGTGGCGGCCCGCCCGTTCCGCTAGCGGGTCCCAGGTTCTTCCAGGTTATCGACAGGCCCGCCGGACGCTCCATACTGATCTGTGACAACTATGGAGTTTACGAAATAGGCCCGCTCGGAAGCGGCGATCCGCCGATCCGTCGTGCCCTGAGGGACCAGGACTATCGGGCGATGCCCAGAGATATGACGGACTTTGATACTCACGGAAACGCCGGAGCATGGCCGCTGGGTGTGCCCCTCGTAGCCTCCAGCGTTCAGGAGCTGCCGAACGGCAACTGGCTTATAACGAACTCCTACTCCGGCTCGAGCATTGACGGAAAGCACTCGTTCTCGGGTGAGGTGTTTGAGATCAGTTGGAATGCTGACGGGGTGAGGGTCAAGGGAGTCGAGTGGTCGTCGCCGGGTATCTACGTCCTGAATAAGGACCCGGAGACCTGGAAGCAGCGGTTGGAAGGCAGTTACATCTTCCAACAGCCGCGCTCGGCCGTCAGGCAGATGTAGCATCTCATCTAGGCAAGAGCTCACTCCTGCAAGCCCGCCGTTCTGAGCACGCCGATGGATCCGGCAGTAACGATCAAATGCTTTGCTGTGCTCAGGGTGACATCTGGTCGGCTCGGTGGGGCATTCCAGGAACACTGAACTCACGCTTCCCTTTCCCGGTCGTTGCGAAAGCGGCACGAGCGGGTTCTACCAGCGAGCTGCGGTCCAAACGAGGCACCGGAGCTCGCCGAAGAACACTCAGGATAGTGCTCCGTCGCAATGGTCTCAGGCGCAGACGTGCGCCGGCTCGACACCGGTTTACGTCAACTCACTCTAACGGTCGCAGACGCCCGGAACCCCGTCATCCTGAACCTCGATTCAGGACCCATCCCTTGGGCGCCTGCGCGCTGCGACAAGTTCCCCTGCTTCCGGAACGACTGGACACACGCTCCACACGTTCTACTCGCGGCGAACGGCCCTGGGTTCCCGAAACAGAGCGAACTCTTACCCCGACCTCGTCCACCAAAGGGAGAGGGAGTTTTGTTTCAGCCCTTTCTAATACAGCGGCAGTGAGTTCTACTCCCAGATGGGCCGGAGTGTGCTACCCCGGTCCCGGGTTCCGGCAGGATGCTTGGGGCACAGCGCGTCGGGCAACTGTCTAGTTCGCAATGAGCGGGTAAATACCCGTCGCACCTGCGGCCGCGGCAGTATGCCCCGGACGATCAAAATGACGAAACAAGTTTAGCACGACGTGATTCCCGCCGAAATGAACTGTCTCCGCGGCTTCGCTTGGGCACTTATCCCCGTCTTTTGCGCAGCGCCAGTCCGGAGGCGAGCAGGCCGGCAAGGCAGGCCAACGAGGAAGGTTCCGGGATCAGGCTCGGCGGGTATTCGGCGACGTTCTCCAGTCTGATGCCCTCGCCGACGAACCACCCGTTGGGAATGGGAGGGCCTAACTCTGTCCACGTAGCTGCGTTCAGTGCGCCCATAGTGCCGGTCTCGCTCACGTACCACACCACCTGGCCGTCCGACGAGGCCGCAAGCTGGTGACCGGTCGTAATGGGCAGTTGCAGGCTGGCGACGCCGGCGAGCGAGGGCGTCCAGTCATTCGCGCCGTCAAGCGGAACTTTCCACGCCATCGCGCGTTGCTGTGCTGCGTCGTGCCCGATGATTCCGAGGTAGTATTCCGCACCGATGGCGAACCCCGTCACGTCTTCAGGGATCATGTCGGGCACCAACTCAATGCCCTGGGCGCCTCTCGGGATTCCGGTAGCCACGTCCACCGCGCGCACGCTTCCTCGGGCACGGGTGGGGTCAGAGTTGTAGTTAACAACGTAGGCGTAGCCGTCGACGCCCAGTGCGGCCTGGACTGCAACCGCGCGCGCGTTGAAGCACAGCGGCGAAAGATCGTTTGTGCTCGATACCGTATCCTCTACAACTTTTGATGCGTGTGACGCGCGCGTTGCCGTAGGGGTGTCTTTGCTGTAGGCTACGATGGCGCTTGCTCCCGAGCGGCCTACCGCGACGTCAGCCATTATGGAGTCGGGGATGTTGCCTATCGAGACGATGGGCACCGACCAGTCGCCTGCAGTGGGCTTTACGTGCGCAAAGTATGAGTTGCCGCCCTGGGCCGCGCCGATTACGTAAACGCCACCGTTTCCGTCTGCGGCCAGGCGTGTCGGAGACTTCACCTTCTTTGATCCGTCCGTGTTCTGAAGCGCGACGGTAGCTACCTCGACCCAAGTCGGCGTCCCGAGGATGTCGGCGACTCTTCCGACGATGAGTTTTCCGTCGGTAGATGCGTCCGCCACGTAAACGTACGACCGATCGGCCGTAACACCGGCCAGGACCGCTGTGGCCGGGTTGACGCCGAACAAACGGGACCACGACTTAGCACCCCACGTGCCCTGGTCGCGAAAAACCAGCAGCTCGGTCGCGGTTGTGGCGAGTGCGAAATGGGTGTCTGACGCGTGCCCGCCGCACGCCGCAAGCACAAACAGCACGGGTACGACAAAATACCCCGGCCGTACTCGCCCGTATGGCCGACGGTGCTTCAGGTTCATACAAGACCTCCCTGGCTGTGTTGACCTACCTATTGCGTTGCACAATCCGTGCC
>JBMFPI010000013.1:0-11074 GCA_049969195.1 Armatimonadota bacterium | reverse complement strand
GAAGGTGTGCTCGGCTCGTGGCCAGCGTCCCGCAGTGTCCGTCAGTCGACCAGCGCAATGGAACAATCCTTTTCGCGGGTCGCCCCGGCAACCAGCGCGCAAAGAGGGTGAGAAGTTGCTGTGACTGAACGCAAACCCTGCGTTTTCGGCGATTCGACGCCGCTTCAACCTGGCGGGAGAATCGCCGGTTACACCCCTATCGCAGCAGGCTGAAGGCGCAACGGCCGTCTGCAGTCCGCTTCTAAAAGGCGTGCTTACGGGGCGTTTGAAAGGTGCTATAATCAGGCTGTTGCGATAGAAGAACGCAAACCCTGCGTTTTCGGCGATTCGACGCTCCTCAACAAGGCTGGAGAGTTGCCGAAAAGGCTTCTGTCGCTACGACCTCTGCAATGATGCGGCGGGCGGCTCCGGCGAGCTTGTTTGCAAGGAACAATTGGTACAGGTGCGGAGTCGTAAATACTGACCTTTCAAGGCCTCGGAGGAGCGTATGCGGGAGTTCAGTGCGCGCACGCGAACGGTAGTTCTGGCCGTCACGCTGGCAGCGGCCGTCCTGCCGACGTGCGTTTGGGCACAGGCGAGCGAGCCCTCTGTGGTTTGGCCCACATACCATATGGACAATTTCCGCAAGGGCCAGAACGAGAACTGCAAAGACATTTCGAACCCGGCATCGCTCAACCTGATCTGGGTCTTTCCGCGAGGGGTGGGCTCGCAAGTCGATGAGGAGCTGCTGACGGTTGACGACCGGGAGCCGGAATGCATTGTCAACAATCCCTGGACGGGTGCACTCACTTCTGAGGACAGCTATGAGGGTCACGTTTACACTACCGCTGCCAGGAGCCGGGCCGACGTCGACAGCAATGGCAAGCCCAACTACCAGCGTGTTCCCGTGATCTGGGAGTTTCCCAAGGGTGTGCCCAAAGGGCGGTATCGGATAATGATCAGGGTTCCGGCCATATACAATGAGCCCGGGCCGAACGATACACCATATCGCAACACCTCACAGGCCGAGTATACGGTCTACGACAATACGGGCGCGACTACGTTCAAGTTCGACCAGAGCTTTGGCAGCGGAGAGTGGAGGCTGCTCACCGAGAGGCAGTTCGATTTCTCCGGCACGGGATACTACCGGGTAGAACTCTCAAACGTCACCGACGACACTGTCGAGTCCATCGCAGCAGGAAACGTAGTTATCGTGGCTGACGCGATCCGATTCGTGCCCGGAACCGGAATGGAGATCTACGCGTCTGTCGCAAGCGCCCAGATCCCGTGGAGTGGGCAGTGGGAGGAGTTCAAAGACAAGGACCGCACAGGCGCCGAGCAGACCATACCTGCTGGCAGTTGGAGCGGCACTATCCCCGCAGTCTACGCGTGTTCGGTCGAGTCGCCTCTTGCCAACTCGGCGGCCGCGCCGGATACCGGCGCCGTATACTGCATCAACAGCGTCACGACATCCCTCAACGCATACAACGATCTCACAGGAAACTGGCAGACGAACTGGGCCCTGTCCAAGTTTCTCGGCACGCCGGTCTGGCGATACCCACGGGCCGCGGAGCAAAGATACCTCGGCTCCAAAGTGAGCGGTCTCGACGTGCCTCCCAACGAGATCGAAGGACCCATTATGGGCGGGATATATGCCTCGCCCACGCTCGCGACCATTATTGACGGCTCCAGAGCGCGGTTGGTCTGCTATGTGGCCGCGATGGATATGCAGGTATATGCTCTCGACGCGGTAACCGGGGAGCTCTTGTGGAAAGGGCCGGGCGTCACGCTCGGCGAGAAGAGCCCGACCAGCCGGCTCAACCCTGCGGCGATCCCGATTCGGCCTGCAGACGCGTTCGGCGGCGAATACCACCTGATACCCTGTTCGGCTACGGGAGCTGAGGCGGCTAGCTGGGAGTTCACCGACGACCTGCGCAAGGCCAACGGCGGCGAACCCGACGAGGGTCTTGCTTACAGCGTATACGTGTGGATTCCGGCGGCCGGCGGCGAAGCGCTGGAAAGGGCGCATGACGCAACTTACACCATCACTTATGTCGGCTCTGATGGAAATGCCGCCAGCACCGAGGTCAAACTCGATCAGGCCAGGCTTGAGAACCAGGGCAGATGGGTCCAGCTTGGTACATCCTATTTCAACGTTACCAAGGTCTCGCTTTCGCAGCAGACCGAGCTGGCTGCCCCGGGCAGGAGTGCAAGCAGCTACGCTGTGGTCGCGGACGCATGCATGATCGTTCCAAACACAATCGACGCGTTCGGGTACTGCACGCCGGTGGTTGACATCGACGAAGACCCCAATGCCGACCCGAAGCCGCGGGCGAATAACGTGTTCGCGGTGTGTGCCGGCGGCAGGGCTCTCGCGTTCGACGCGCGCATCACTAATGTCAACAAGATCGGCAAGCTCAAGTGGATCTACCCCAAGGTCCGAACGGCAAGAAAAGTCACCGGCGACGCGGACATCGATGATCCCAACATGGGCCAGATGGGCGCTTCGCCGGCTTATTGGAACGACAAGCTTTTCATAGCGGGGTTCAACGGCACAGTTCGCAGGCTCGACAATGTCAAAGGCGCCAGCTTCACGAGCCTGCCCACAGAAGGCTGGACCTGGCCGAAAGACGATTCAGATACCAGGCAGCGCGCTGGCTTCACCAGCTCTCCGGCCATCGACAAGATCTACAACCAGTTCGTCATCGGGTCCGTTTACGGAATCTTCTACTGCTTCAGCACCACCGGCACCGGCGGCCCGGACTCGGACGGGTTGCTGTGGAAGTACCCCGACATAGACGAGAATACCCCCAGCAAGCAGCTTCCCCTGGGAGCATTCAGGTACTCGACCGCGGCGATAGCTACCGTCAAGCAGAGGCGGCGCGCGTGGATCGGCAGCACCGACGGACGAATCTACTCGTTCGATCTCCAACCCGGGGCTACGGACCGGCGGCTGTGGGTTGAGTTCGACGACGAGGGCAACGAGAAGGCCGTCCACGGGGAATGGTATCTGGAACCTAACACATTGTCCACAGTACAGGCTTCGGTGGCGCTGGCAGGTCCGAACGTGCTGGATAACCGCGTGGTGATGTTCGTCGGCGATATGCGCGACAATGGCGTCTTGCACTGGTACAATGCGGACGACGGCGCAAGCGACTGGGCATTTCAGGGAACCGTCTACACCGGGTGGCGCTGCGAGGGCCAGCTTTTCTCTTCCCCGAACCTGACCAATTTCCAGGTTTCCGGCACCGATGTGAGCTACGTCTACAATGGATGCAGGGACGGTCGGGTCTATGCCTGGTCCCGTGAAGGCGGAGCCTGGGGCGGCCGATGGGCGGGCGGCGAGTGGCCGTTTGAAGGTCAGCCTGACGACCGCAGCCAGATGGAGTCCGCTCTCGCGCCCGATACCGAGATCCAGTTCGATGTGTTCCCGTTCGACTTTTGGGATGCCTCGAACAAGTACGCCGGCAACTGCAACCCTACAAAAACAGACGTTACGGAGACTGACCCCAAGAAGAAACAGAAATACGTCCTGCCGGACGTGTGGCCGCCGCAGTGGCCTCCCGTTGACCCCAACGATAAGTGGCCCGCGATCATAAGCCAGAACATGAAGCAGCCGACCACCTCACTTGTGGGCAAGACCGACAAAGAGATCAATGACACACTTCTCAAGTACGCCAGAGAGCGCCGTAACCACGTTTTCCCGGCTGCTTCGAAGCGGATCAACTCCAAGATCCTCTACCTGGAATGGGGTGAGAGGCTCAACCTGATCGTGTGGAACCTACCTGGACTGGACTTCCTTTACCCGTATAGCTCCAGTTCGGGAAGCGAGGGCACGAAGAGGGCGCAGATAAGGTTTACGTTGGTGAATCAGAGTCCCGGAACGAGCGCCGGCAGCGAGATCAGGTACACAGGCAGCGTGAGTGTGCTCAAGGAGTACACCGTACTCGATAACGTCAAGAAGGAAGCCAAGAAAGCCGACGGCACACACGACTTCTACTACTACGAACCGCTCAGGTATTCCGACGGCACTGAGGTCAAACGCTGCTTCGCCCTGGTGCAGCTCGACAGGGAGCTGAGAGGTACATCATCCAATCCGCCAAGTCCCGGACCGAACTGGAAGCTGACGGTTGAGATCAAGAAACTATCGGAAAGCGGCAAGCGAGATGCGGCCGTTATCCCCATTACTCTTCCGCTGCCAAGGCTGAAGGCCGGCACACCGGACGCCTCGATGGGTGCACCTGTGCCGGTGGTCAAGGCTGCCACCCAGAAGAAGGACGCCTCGGGCAATCCGCTGGTGCAGGCATTCGATCCGCAGGATCTGGGTATCAACAACCCGCTAGCCATCAACACTGGTACCAGCTCGCTTGCCTGGAGCTATACCGCGAACCGCGACGATCCGGAGGCCCATTTCAACGGGAACGGTATTTTTAACTCAGCGGGCGAGTTCCTATCGAGTCCGCTGTCGTTGACGCTAGGCAGCGTTGCCCACGGCACCAGCTCGCCTGTCAGCCTCCTCGGTGTCATGGATCGCGGAGGAACAGGACTTATCTATCCGCCCGCCAACACTCAGAACAAAATCGAGACATTCCGGATTACGGGAGCCGACCTGAGATGGAGGGGCGGCACGAGGCAAATCGAACTATCGGGAGGCGTGTTCTTCCCCTGGGAGTTTCGCCCGGAATCCGCTGACTATCCCCACATCTACAAGCGCTACCAGCGTTTTCGGAAGTACTTCGACGATGCCGATCCGTCGCGCGTGCACACCGCTCTCCCGCCGCTGATACCCAATCCCGCCGATCCCGCCAACTACGACCAGGCGAAGCTTAGCCCGGATACAGTCGAGGTGTCGGTGGATGTTCCCAGGTTCCAGCCCGCCAATACGAGGGGTTATGGGGCCGTGATGCAGGCGTACGTCGATTCCAACCGCAATGGCGGGTTCGATTCCGGCAACGTCATCTACGGCAGAGCATCCACCTACCAGGAGGCGTACCGCGAGTTCAGAGTGGATCTGACGGTTCCGCCCGACCCTCGGATCGAGGTTGAGGAACAGTTGATCGACGTCGGACAGGTGCCGCACGGATTCGGGCAGTATTTGGGCTTGCCGCCGGGCGACTTTACGGCGGTCAACCCTGACCCCGCAATAAAACAGTTCTTCAAGACCGTCACGATCAGAAACGCGGGCAACGTAAACCTCTACAACGTCCGGATAGGCGACGCCAATGCGCCCCTATACCTGATCAAGGACCCGTACACGTACGGCAAGTCCCTGCTTTCCAGTCCGGTACTTCCTGGTTGGGACATTCGCAGCTCCGTCGAGCCTTTCGTTCCGCTGGCCCTCCATCTGCAGGCCATGAAGGGCGAGCCGTTCATCACCCTGAATCCGGCTACTCAACAGCCGCTGGGTTACACGATTACGAAGTCGAGGGTGGGGGACCCGGATGCCTCGACTATGTCGATTCCCGATGCCAGAAAGTGGGACATGGACTATAGGTACTCCGGCGGATACACAAGGGACGCAGCCAAGAGCGCATACGCCCTGGCGCTGCAAGGAGCCGGCCTGGATCCTTCGACTGCGCAGTCTATGAACCCGTTCCCGCCCGAGGTGAGCGTAACGATTCCCGTGAGCCAGCCTGTTGGTACCTATGTAGCGCCGTTCGTACCGGTATATGCCAGCTTCGGGAACCCCGCATCGCCCGGGACCGCTGTTGCCGCGCCGACATTCGGACTCAAGGTTACCGTCAGGGAAAGCCAGGTCACAGGTGGCACATTTCCTGCAGCGCTGCCTCAAATTGATGTCGACTCGCGCGCTAAGTTCGGAGATGCTACGCCTGCTGCGTTTCGGGACGCGCAGACGGGCAACGTCTATCTGTTCTGGTCGAGCAATCGGCCGTTCGACGACGCCATTCGTGCGGCACTTGCGAACGCACCGCCCAACGATCCAATCTTCCAGGAGTTTGCTGCAGCGCCGTGGTTCATCAACAGGGCGCTGCTGGCGTGGGACCAGCAGAACAACACATGGGTGCCGGCCGGTCCCCAGATGTGGGGAATCCCGCTCCCGACGAACAACCCATACCTGCCGTTCTTCCCGGCTACCGGGACGCAGTGGCCGCCGCTGATCGGTTCTGCTACGGGCAGGCAGGTGATGGAGTGGCGCTTCGGCGGGAGGCCCACGGGGCTTCAGTCGGTGAGGCACCACTCGCCGTTTGTGGGCGAGGACCCGGACGTTGCACCCGATGCAAACGCCGGTCGAACCTGGCTCGTTTGGGCCGGAATGGCGAACGTAGTTGATACTTCCAGCGGAAAGGTAAGCCACGAATACCGCGTATTCTACACCGACGCTACTCACGGCGATGTGACCGCCCAGGATCGCAAAATCTACTCGATAGAGCACGATCCGGGAATGGACAAGCGGTATCCGTGTGTCGTCGTCTACCAGGGACTCCGCCCCGGAGAGCACCCGATGTGGATATTCTACCAGGGCGGAGAGAGCGGGCGATGGTCGATCTACTACACGGTAAACCAGCAGTTCCCCGCGTATCCGAACACGCTGATTGACCCGAACGGCCAAATGATCGACGCCTGGAGTGAGGATGTGAGGCTGAGGACGCCCGACTGTTTGACCTCTGTGAGCTCGCCGAACGCGGTCCTGAGGCGGTTCTGGGTGGATCTGCGGCCCGATACACCACTTCTTGCCGGCGCGAAGCACTTGTTCGACATCGTCTATGCGGGGATCAACAGACTGAATCAGACTGCAGACATTATGCTGGGCCGTTACGCCGCTGTCGTTCCAGACGACCCGAACAGCTCCGCCGCCCCGGGCAACAAAGCGCAGCCAATGCCGAGAGTGTTCGGGGAGAAGCTTGCGCGCGATCCCAAATTCGGCTTTTTCACCTCCCAGCACTTGGCGTGGATAAGGCTCGATCCAAAGCGCGTGGCCCAGGGACTGGAGATGCGCATGCCCGATGACTGGGGCAACTACGATATCAACAATCCCAACCCAGATCTGCCGTTCATCCGAGTCTACTTCCCGAAGGGCTATGTGGTCGATTCACAGACGACACTGCCGCCGGGTTCGTTCGTGAGTGGGACCGACGGCACTGTCCGGGACGCAAGCGGCGCCCTCATCTACGCGCCGCCGGGCCCAATCAGGCTCGACAGCGCCGCAACGGAGACAGATTTTCGCCTAGAGATCGACCAGGCTACCGGGGTCTGTGCCTACAAATACCCGAAGGGCAGCCTGACTGAGAAGATACTGGGCGAGATGCTTGTCGATTTCTCCGCGGGGATCGTCCGGTTCACCAACCCTCTCAAGGAGGTCAAGAACCCCGACGGCACCGTCAACGCGCCGGAGGTCAGGGCTGATTACACCCCTCAGACCTGGCGGCTCACCACGGACTTGGCTGTGGACAACAGCCCTCGTGCGTTCATCGAGCGCACGCTGATGAACCCTATGGCGAACCCCGGGATGTGTGCCTGGAAGAGCCAGAACGGCAGCGACAAACCGGCTCCGGTTGACAGGCTGTGGGTGCTGTGGCGTCGCGCCGGCACCTCAGTTGAGAGCTCGACCATCTTCTGGAAAACTTACCGCGTCGGCGTGGATCTGTCGAGATTGGTCGATCAGAGAGGGAACCCGCTGCCGCCGATACCGATGAACCCTGACGGGACTTGGTCGTCCGAAGCGAATCTCCAGGTCAACAACAACCTTGGTCCTTTCGAGGTGGACCGCACCGGCACGAGGATATACTTTACGCAAGTCGACGAGCGCTACCGATCTCTGTTCAAGATCGGGACTCGATCGTTCTTCACGAATCCTGCTCCGCCGGCCGCGGTTTGGGACGGCGCTCGACCGGTTCCGATAACAATTTCATACAAGGATGCGAACGGAAACACGCGCACGGCGAACGCGTATGACGTGTTCTGGTTGGAGGAGCTGCCGGAACAGTCGCTGTTTGGGTTCGTCGGCAGCGCAAGTGTCAACGAGGGCAGCGTATACGCGTTTGCGGACATGTACGATCGTGAACTCGTGCCCCCGGCCGCGGGCGGCACGCAGGGAATACCTAGACCGTATTCTAAAGTGTGGGTCTTCTGGACCACTACGCGAGGAGGCACGACTGACCTGTGCTGGGCGACCCTGAGCCCCAACTTCGCGGCGAGGTAGCTGGGATTCCTTAGCGTGGTCGTTGACATAGAATGCAAGCCCGGCGTGTTCGGCGATTCGACGCTCTACAACTAAGCACGAAAATCGTCGAAAACGCGCCTGTCGCAGTAGCCTGAGCACGGGGCAGTTCAGTTCCGCGGGAATTACGTAGTGCTGAACATGTTTCAGCACCTTGATCGTCCGGTGGATGCTGCCCCCGGATGCAGGTGCAGCGGGCGTTCTTGCCCGCCCTTTGCGAAGCAGACAGTTGCCGGGTGAGCTGTGCCGGAAATATCCCGCCGGAAACCGGGACCGGGGTAGCATATTTCGGCCCATCTGCAAGTAGGAGTTACTCCCACTTTACGGGAGATTGCAGAAATAGAACTCGTTCTTCCTTCGCGGGGGAGGGCACAAATAGAACTCCTTCTCCCTTCAGGGGAGATGGCAGTAATAGATCTCCCTCCCCCATTACGGGAGAGGGTCGGGGTGAGGATGCGCTCTGCTTCGGGAACTCACGGCCGTCAGCAGCGAGTGGAGCGTGCGGCCAGACGTTCCCGAAGCACGGGAAGAGACGGACACTGAATCGAGTTCAGGATGAACGAAGTCGTGGACGTCTGTGCCCGCAAGACTGAACTGATCCGACCAGCGGATTCATTGACATGCTGATAGGTTTGATGCTAGCATATACTTCGTGCTGAACCCGGGTGGTTTGCGTTTGCGAGCACGAGCATTCGGGAGGAAGTCGGCGCGAGAGCGCAGGAATTCAAGATCATGGGACGCAAAGCTCCGCCTTCTGCAATGGTTGGCCTTGACATAGGGACCGACTCCATCAAGGTTGCCGAGGCTAGGTTCGGCAAGGACGGTATTTCCATTACCGCCCTCGGCGTCGCGAAGATCCCGGAAGGCGTTATCGACAACGAAGTGGTGGTCGATCCCAGGTGTCTGGGCAACGCTATCAAGGCGCTCCTCGCGGAATGCGGCATTAAGACCAGGCAGGTTACCAGTTCGGTTGCCGGCCAGTCGGGTGTCGTCGTTCGAGTTATCGAGGTGCCCAAGATGGCGCCGGAGGAGCTGGCCGACACGATGAAATGGGAGCTCGAGCGGCAGGTTCCTTGGCCTCCGAGCGAGGTCATTCACGACTACCAACTGCTGGAGAAGCCCAACGCGGACCCGAACGCCCAGAACGCCGAGGTTCTGCTGGCGGTAGCGCGCCAGGAAGTTGTAGATAGCCATGTGGAAACTCTGCTTGCCGCGGGCCTGCGGCCTGTGGCAATCGATATCGAGGCGCTGGCGGCTGGCAGGGCACTTATCGACGCGTCCACAAACGGGGCGAAAGATCAAATCGTTGCCATAGTCAACATCGGTGCTACCGACACCGAGCTCGGCATATTCGAAAAAGGCATACTCACATTCCCCAGCCCGCCGCTTTCGATCGCCGGCGAAAGCTTCACCCGCGAGATCGCGGAGTCTCTGGGCCAGTCGCTGGAACAGGCGGAAACAACGAAGAAAGAATACGCATCGGTCAGGCTCGACGGCTTCGGGGCTGCGCCTGCGGACGTAGGCCCGGCCGCTCCGGAGCCGGGACCGCCCTCCCCGGAGCCGACATCGTTCGATACCGCCGTCGGACCTGTTGCGCCGTCGGCTACTGCGTTCGATCTCGGAGAGGAATCCGGAGCCGCTCCGGCTGCGTTTCGGGAGACGCTGGATGGACCGGTGTTCGACCTGCCGGATCTCGCGACGACGCCGCAGCCGGACGTCGAACCCGAGCCGGGGCCTATCGGCGTGCCCGCGTTCGATCTCGACGAGGAGCCCGCAGCACCAGGCGCGCCGGTTTTTGATCTCGGCGATGAGGAACCGCCTGCCGAGACGCCCGCGGGGCCTGTCTTTGATCTCGAAGAGGAGCCGGCGCCCGCGCAACCGTTGGATTTGGGCGGGCCGGATCAGCAGGCCGCCGAAGCCGAGGCTGCGCCTGGTCCGGTTGCTGCCGTGCAGCCGGCCGGCGAGTCGATCGAGGAACGCGTCTTCGCAGCGATATCGAGCGTGCTTGTTGATCTGGCAAACGAGCTCAGAAGGTCGATCGAGTACTATTCCACGCGATACGGTCGGATGCCCGAGCGGATCTTCCTGTGCGGTGGGACGGCCAAGATGCCGCACCTGGACGAGTTTCTGACGCGGGAGCTTGGCATACCGGTTGAGGTCGCAGATCCGGTCAAGAACTTTAACGTCAAAGTGCCCGGAATGTCCGATCGTTACTTGAAGGAGATATCCCCGATGCTCTCGGTCGCCGTCGGACTGGCGATCCGGGACATGATCGGCTAGACGGATATGGTAAAGATAAACCTCCTGCCGAAAACGATCAGCCAGAAGCGCGTCGTACGGAATACCGCAATCCTTATGGGGTGCATTCTGGTGTTGGTGATTGCGGCCGGCCTTGCCTACGGATTCAAGCTGAAGGGCGAGGTGGCTAAGATGGAAGAGCTGGCCGCCGCGACTGAGGCGTGGAAGGCCAGGGTCGAGGGTATTCAGAAACAGGCCCAGGAGATCAGGAACCAGACCGCGCCCATCAAAGAGAAGTTCGACTTCATCAAGAATGTGCTCGCCTACAACCTGAAATTCCCGGATCTGTACGAAAAGATCGCAAGATGGACGTATGAGAAGGTAAGCCTCACGTCTTTGCAATGCGACGGCCAGCAAGTGGTTATGCAGGCTTATACAAAGACGCTGGACGACCTCGGCAGATATCTGCTCAACATGTACCGGGCCGTGGACTTGTTTTCGGAGGTAACGATTTCGGGGATCCCGGGATACGGACAGGGCGGAGGGCAGCAGCCGTCTAGCATACCTTCGCTGCAGGGACCGGGCGGCGGCGAGATTGCCGGGTCGATGGCTGGCCTTGCCGGGCTCAGCGCCATAGAGACCGGAGTCCAGCGGACAGCGGTCGGGGGCTACGCACCG